>JAIBCA010000175.1 GCA_019694345.1 Pyrinomonadaceae bacterium
TTTGAGTTGAAGTGGCGATCAGTTTTCCTTGCGGTAGCAGGTTTCGCCTTTGTCGTTGGTGAGGCAGATGTGTGCCTTGCCGTATTCGTCGGTTTTGGTGCTGACGGCGTACGTCTCGTCGCCGAGAGTGTAGTTTCGCGTCTTTGCGGCGGCCGCCGAGCAGCTGTTAGTGTTTCGCCAGAAGTTCTTCGACAGACTGAGTGTCAGCGTGTCGCCGTCGAGCGAATAGCTGCCCTGTTTGTCGTTGAACAACCCGAGCGTGCAGCCGTACTGCGTCGAATTCATCAGGCCTGTGAACGCAAAGCGTCCGTTTGCCGAGAATACGAACTTGAACGTATGTCCATTGCTCGGTGTGGTCGAACCGGTGACGGTGTTGCGTTCGCCGATCATCGACATTCCGCCGTTTGACCAAGTGCCGACGAGGTCCGACTTTGTTACTTCCTGTCCGAGGGCCGCTGCGACGAAAACGATAGCCAAGAGTGTTGCGAATAATGTTCTTTTCATCGTGTCCTCCTTATTTGACGGCGTCGAGGATCGCCTGAGCGGCTTGCTCGGCGATGGCCGATATCAGATCGTCGCCGTCCGACTTTGCCTTAGCCTTGAACTGCCTGGTCAGCGGCGAGCTGTTATCCACGGTCGATGTGACCTTGAGGTCGAGCGTGATCTCGTCCTTTGACTTGACCCGGCCGGCGACCGTTCCGGCCGATACGATCGCGTTGGTGGCCATCTGGCCGGCAATATTTCCGGCCGTGCTGCCGGTGTGGCCGATGCCTGTCTGGCCAACGACCGGTGCGACAACGCTCATCATCTTACCGAATCCGAAGCCGCCTCCGCCTTTCTTGTGCGACGCGGTCGCCATGATGACAAAATCACACTCCTTCGCCTTTGCCTCGTCGGCCTGTGCCGAAGGCAGTTTTGCCTCAAGCGGGACGAGCTCGACCATTGTGCCTCTGAGGTACTCGCTCAGCGAGTTTTGAACCGCCGCACTCAGGTCTGCGGCCGAGATGCCATCGCCGACAGCGCCCGTCTTGACGCCGGCAAGCCCGATGCGGACCGTGCCCGCCTTTTTAGGGCCGATCGCCGAAGCCGCCGGCTTGTTCGGCTCCGCCGCATTTTTGAGCGTTGAGCTAAGGCCCGACTGCGACTGAGACGACGTTTGCGACGACGCTGAACCGCCGCTATAGTTGACGCCCGATGTGCCTGCGGATGCATACATCTGCGCAGCGTCCTTGACCTCGCGATAGTCGGCCGGGACCTCAAAAAGCGAAGCGTCAAGCGTTGCCTTGGACATCTCGACAACCTCCTGGATCATTGAGAAGCTCTCGCGGCCATTGGCGTCAAACGATGTCATCTTTTGATAAAGCGGATAGCCCGATCTCGCGGTGCCTATCGTTTTCGGCACGATCTTGTCGCTGCAGCCACCCGCCTTGCCGCCGTTATAGCTGCGGTACGGGTTGTTTTGCGTGCAAGCGAGGCCGAATTCGGCGTCGATGACCCACATATCCATTTCCATCTTGGTCTTGGTCGGATTACAAGCGTCGGGCGACGATTCGGTCTCGATCGTCTGGATGACGCGGCGCGCCGTAAAGCCGAACATCTGCTTACGCTCGCCCGTGTCCTTGATCGTGGTCGTCACGTACATCGTGCCGCCCTTCATCATGGCAGGCGATGCTCCCGTGCTGCCGCTCGCCGGTGTGATGTTGCCTTTGCCATCGTCGTAATATGAGATGGTGTAGGTCTTGGTGCTGGGATTTATCTGCAGGTCGCGGGCGAGGTCGCATTGGGTGATCGACACCATCATGCCGCCCATCATCTCGGTCCGCTGACGTTTTCCCTTGATGTATGTTGTGTTTTCGGTCGTCTGACCGCTCATCGTCTGTTTAGTCTTGATCTTGACGTCGGCCATCACGTTTGCCGCCATCCCGATGATCGCTGCTAGAGTAAGTATTGCCGTTCTTTTCATTTCATTTCTCCGGTCTTGGTCAAAAATGTTCTGTCTGTATGAATATGAACCGAGCCTGTCGATCGGGTACGGCCGATCCGCCCTCAAACCGTAAGGCGAAGCGCGTTCGCAGAAAGTATCAACGGGGAAATGAAATTATTGATCTTGTGGGTCCGTGTTTGCGGAAAGGCCGGTCAGTCGCACCAGAGGAGTTCGGCTGAGCCGCCGGAGCGGCCCCAAAGAATAGCGCTCTGACCGAAGTCGCGGCCGATCTCTAAGGCGACGGTGCGTGGGATGCCCTCGACAAAAAACGACGCTTCGGGCGGCCAATCGCCGGATTCGCTGGTGCCGTAACCGCGTAAGAATGTATAGCCGCACCTCGTCAACCGCTCGGCGAGCCGGGCCTGGGCCTCGAGATTCAGCTTCTCCGGGGTTGGTGTCGAGTTTGGATTGTAGGCCGTAAGAAAAGCCCAGCAACTGACCGAGCGGCCCGCAAGATGGGCATCGAGCCCTCGGTTCTCCTGCCCGAGACGTATCACAAATCGAGTATCGCCGTCCTCGACGACGTACACTGCCAGACGATACATTTCAGCAAGATCGGTCATAGACGTACCGCGATATTATAGCTGAAAAAGCCGCGGCCGGCTTGGATACAAACCGATCGCGGCTCTATTTGCGGCGGATGGTGTTGTTACCCGATCACGCCCGCATAATTGTTGGCGTACTTTGGCGGGAGCGGCGCCTGCAGGAAATTTGCCCAGTTCTCGGGCGTCGCAAGTTCCTGATATTTGGCGGTCATCTCGGGCGTGTTGACCTCGAGCATAAAGCGGTCCTCGAGCCAAAACTCGATCAGCTGAAACAGGCCGCGTCCCCGATTTGCGGTGAAGCACCGCCAACCTTCACGTTTTGCGATCGCCTTGATCGATTCCTCATCGAGCGGCGAATTGATATTCAAGTGGACCGAACCGAATAGCGTCGTCTCGTTGTCCGGAACAAATGTGCCCTCAAAATCGTCCGTCACCGTCTCGATCGAAAATCCCTCTTCGTCCGGAACTCCGATCCCGGGTACGATCTGAACGTGTGCCGGCACGAACTCGACCATCGACCCCTTGCCGTCATCGGCAAACGCGACATAGCCGCCCGGACTCGGCGGAAACGGCATCGCATAGCCGCCCCAAAGCTCAGCCACCACATTGGCGACGTGTTCCGGGTCATTAACTCCGATTGAAATATGATTGATCATTGCAGTATCTCCAAGGTATAAATTCCGGACCGTTGACGTCCGTCATACCGTAAGGCGAAGCCGCGTCGAAAAAAGTATCAGGAGTGGTTGGTGAGCTGTCCGTAGAGCCATGCCTTTGCCATGCGCCAGTGTCGTTTGACGGTGATGACCGAGACGCCCATCACCTCGGCGGTCTCTTCGAATGTCAGGCCGCCAAAGTAGCGCAGTTCGACAAGTTTGGCCTTGGTCGGGTCGATCTTTGCAAGGTCATTGAGCACGTCGTCGAGGGCTATCAGCTCCGTGCTCTGCTCGGCGGCTTTGTCGATGTCCTCATTGAGCGTCATTATGTGAAAGTCGCCGCCGCGTTTTTCGGCGTTGCGCTGACGGGCGTGATCAACCAGTATTCGCCGCATCTGGTTGGCCGCAACACCGATAAAATGCGCCTTGCTTTGCCAGTTGACCCGCGTGATATCGACCATCTTGAGATACGCCTCGTGGACGAGCGCCGTCGGCTGTAGCGTATGGTCAGACCTCTCTCGCCGCAGATAGCCGGCCGCTAGGCGCTTTAGCTCGTCATAGATCAGCGGCAAAAGGTCGCTCATTACGTCCTTATCGCCCGCAGAGAGCTTGATCAGCATTCCGGTCGTGTCCTGCGATCTGATGTGCGTCATAGATACTCTATATTCGAGGGATAATATATCGTTTTTGCGCAGATTTTGGAATAGTTTTAATTCCGGCCAATACCAAACGGCGGTCAAGGCGTCCGCTTACCGAGGACGTACCTGTCATAGACGATCTGCGGGGTATCGAGATTGCGGCCGGCTTTGATATTGGTCGCGAGTCTGATGAATTGCGCCATCGACCACGCAAGCGGCGTTGCCGAACCGGTTCCCTCGCCAAATTTGAGTTCGGGGATAAACTGCCGATCGACATTCTTTGGGGTCTCTTTTTTGTCCCAGACCTGTTCCGGGATCATCATGCCCTCGTTGGCGAAGCCCATCATAGTATTGAGTCTGGTGAGAGCCGTCGACAAACATTCGGGATCGTACGGTAACACGGAACGGCAACGGGCGATCTCATATTGCCCGCGTTCACCGCTGAGCAATGCCCAGAGACGGCCTTTTCCGGTGTACTTTCCGTCCCAGTTCCAGCGTCGCCCGTCGGGCATTTCGCCGTAACCGTCGTGGTTGTAGCGGTAAAATCCGGGGCCGTTCGGCGTATCGACCTTGATAATCCGGTCGATGACCTTGACCGACTTGGCGATCAGCGGATCATCTGCCGGTTTGATGCCCAAACGGACAAGTTCGAGAAAGCCGGCATCGACGATGTCGCGTTCGTCAAAGAAACCTGCACCGTTATTTAGCTCGATCTTGTCGCCCGAGTCCGGTTTTCCGTTTTGCGTTATGCGGAGGTAATAGTTGCCGTCGCCATATTTGCCGGTCTTGGTCGCCGTCCACTTTTCGATGTTCGCCTGCCAATCATCGGCCGTTGCGAGGTACTTATCGGCCGACGCGGTATCGCCGTAGCGTTTCGCGATGTCGGCCGCACAGACCAGCCCGGCGATCTCGGCGGCGATGGTCGAAGGCGAATAACCGCCCTCTTCCTCCCAACGCTCCTGCGGCGTCACGGGGCCATTTTTGACGATGAAGTCAGCCGCCTTTTTGACATGGTTCTCGTAGGTCGGCTTATCAAACCGCCCAAGCTGCCACGCCATGATCAGCGGATAAGCAACCTCGTCCATCTGCAGCGAGCCCCAGAACGGCTTGCCGTCGAGCCATGAATTCTGCGGGAAGCTGCCGTCCGCCTTCTGCTGGACAGTGAACAAAAATTCCAACGCCCGCTCGGCCGCCGCCCTGTCACCGAGCGCCATATAAGCCGTAAATACCTGATAGAGGTCGCGCGACCAGACCAGATGATAGCCGCCAACGTTATTCTCATTAGCGTTCGCACCGCCGCCCCACGGCACGGTCAGGCTCGCGATATTGGCCCCGCGAGCGGTCTTGTCCTCGAGCGCCTTGATCTGCATGGCCGCCATGTTGAATTGTGCCTGATATTTGGCATCGACCTTCGGGAGTGATTTGACATAGTCGCTCCATCCGGCCTCGTATTCGGTCTGAGCCCTGGAAAAGCCCTTCTTCAATGCTCTTGAGGCGGTGCCGGCGGCCGTTAGGATGTTGTAGTCCGGATCCTTAGCAAAGCTCAGGACAACGGTGAAGCGTCGAGGATCCTCGATGCGTGCCATCTGTGCGACGTTTCCGTTGGCTGCCGTGCCATATCCGTTCTTGATACTGCCAAACTTGCGCAACTGCTCCATGCCGTCGCTGACGCCGTAATAACCGTTCGTTAATTCGTCGATGTTGTTGGAAAAGACAAGGGCGCTCGCATACGGGCCGTCGACTGACCCGATACCACTGCTGACGGTCTCAGAACCAACGACCTTTTTCGCTTTTGAGTTTGGATCGGAGCTCTCGCGTTCGATGGTGGTTTCCATCTGGGCGAGCGGCGAAAATGCCTTGTCACCCATCCCGGAATTGCCGAGCGAAGGGTCATAATAGACGTACAGTTTCAAACCGCTGTTGCGCGTCTCGAATCGGACATCGACCAGGATCGAATCGCTATCGACGTCGGTCACGTAGGTCTTTGTGATGGTCCATTCGCCTGATCTCGCCCTATTGATCTGCTGAAAGGTCAGCGAATCAGGCCGCACCACTTTGATCTGATGCACGGCATCGTCCTGCTCGGTCTCTACCTTTTTTGTTTTGGGATCAACGACGACGAACTGCAATAGATGGACGTTAGCGACGGTAACGTCAGGGTAGTAGACCTCGGTCAACACGCCCTGGGCGAGCGTGAACCATACTTTCGATTCAAGCGTTACCGAGGTGCCGACGCCCTGTTTCCCGGCGGTCGCCCACTGGGCATCCCTTCCCGGGCCGCCCGGAGCGAGGGTTTGAGCCGTGTAGGCCTGCGTACAAAAATGTATGCAGATAAGAATGAAAAGTGCCCGGACGCGTCCAAAATTGCGACGACCGAGCGAAAAGTCTGTCATTTTCATACCAATAGCCTGTGGCCCAGGGTCTTATAGTCGGTTGTTTGAATGCCTACTTTTTAACGAATCGGCCGCCCTTCCACTCGAGATCGTAGAGCTTTTTGCCGCGTTCACTGATCTCGAAATCGCGGCCGCGTTCGGTTATCTTTTTGGCGTAAACGGTGACGGTCGTACCGACCCGCGGCAGTTCGTACCAATTGTTTTTGCTGAAACCGGGCACAGCGGTCGTCGATACATTGGTCCATTTGCCTGCCGCGTAGTTCAGGAAGTAAAAGTCGTTGATCATCTCGCCCGACGTTGCCAATCCGACAAGGTACGTTCCGTTCGGACGCTTAAATATCGCCATTTCGATACACGACTGCGCACCGTCGCAGCCGCCCTTGAAATAACCGTTGGCGATGTCCGCGACCTCTGTATATGTCTTAAGGTACTCGGTTCGCGCCTTGCTGCAGTCTTTGTCGCTCGCTCGCATACAGCCCTCGAGCGTGAAATACCTGTCCGGCAGGAGGGAAAAATAGTCGAGAACCGTTTTGGGCCCATTGGCCTGCGCGGCGGCACTGTATGAAAGGACAAGCGTTAGAGCGGCAAGAAAAAAGGGTCTGTATTTCATTTGTTCAATTACTCCTGTAGTCTATGCTTCGCCGCGGTTGCCGCTACTTTCGCCGGAATATCCGGAATCCAAATCCGTCGAGGCTTAGTGTAGGCAGGCCGATGCCTGGCGTTTTGGCCGCGGCGGCTTTCTCGTCGTCAGGCGGCAAAGGGCTGCCAACGTTCGGTGTTATCTCTTCGAACTGGCCCGAAACCTCGACCGAGCCGAAATAAGGAGCGTTTGACATATTTACCGCCACAACCAGCTCTTCGCCGCCCGAGCGCCGGGCAAATGTCAGCACTCGTGCCTCGTCGGAATTCCTGAGCCAGGCAACGCTGCCTCGTCGAAGGGCAACGCTCGACTTTCGCATAGCGATCATCGACTGATAAAACCGTGGAAACTCCGGCCGGCGTTCGGCGAACTGCCAAAATATCGGCAGTCGTTCGAAAAGTGCCGGGGCACCTGACTCGGCAGTGTCTCCGGCCTCCATACCATTGTAAACCAAGGGCAGGCCGTCGAGCGTAAACACGAGAGCCTGAGCGGCAAGCGCGCCTTTTTCGCCAAAACGGGCGATCGCGCGGCGCTCGTCGTGATTGTCCGAAAAGCGCATCCTTAGTGCTCCCCTCGGGTTCGTCGCCAACTGCTCCTCCCACAACTTGCGAAGCGCCGACGCCGGCTTTGCTCCTTGTAAAACCTCGGTCAGCGTGCTGTGCATATTCCACGCGTAATCGACGTCAAACGCCCTGACGAGCAGATCGGGCTTTTCGGCCTCGGCGAGCCAGATGGTGTTCGGCTTGACCGTATCGACCTCGGCTCGCGCCTGTTCCCAAAAATCGGTCGGGATAAAGAGCGCGACGTCGCAGCGAAACCCGTCGAGGTCGTATTCGCGGATCCAACTCTTGAGATTGTCGATGATGTATCGGCGAAGTTCCGGCTTGGAATAGTCGAGGCCCGCGACGTCGGCCCAATCCGGAACCGGCGGAACGATCTCGCCTTTTTCATTCTTCTTATAATACTCGGGATGCTCGGTGATCAGCTTGTTGTCCCAGGCCGTATGGTTTAGGACAACGTCGATGATGACCTTGAGGTTGCGCTTATGAGCCTCGGCGACGAGGCGTTTGAGGTCGGCGGGCGTACCGTATTCGGGGTTGACGCCGTAATAATCGCGAACCGCGTAGGGCGAACCGATGGTGCCTTTTTTCTTGACCTGCCCGATCGGATGCACAGGCATCAGCCACAGTACATCGACACCGAGTGACCTTATCCGGTCGAGGTCGGTCGTAATAGCGCTAAAGTCGCCTTTCTGTGAGTAGGCTCGCTCCCAGATCTGATAGATAACGGCGTCCTTTACCCATTCTTGCGAGCTGCGTGCGCTTTCCTTAGAAACATCACGCGACGGCTGTTGCTGGCCAAATACGCAGCCCGCAAGAAAGATCGATAAAGTGATCGAAATTATTTTGTTTTTCATTCCGGCAATGCCCCCGATCTGATCAATGTCCGCCGCCGGCCGAGGGCGTCACTTTCGCGGCGCCGACATCCTTGACGATCATCACGCTGAAAGCAGCGATGATCATCGAAACGCCGCCCAGCATTACCGCATTCAGGGGGTTGTTGCCCAACAGCCCCTTGTATATCTGCGGCGTCAGAAAGCTCTGGACGACCTGAGGTATGACGATGAACAGATTAAATACGCCCATGTAAACGCCCATCCTTTCGGGTTTGATCGCCCCCGCCAGGATCACGTACGGCATCGACAGTATCGACGCCCATGCGATGCCGATGCCGAGCATCCCGATCCACAAAAAGTATGGTCCGGTTGCAAAATACGTCGAGATAAGCCCGAAGCCGCCGCACGAAAGACAGATGATATGCACGCCCTTGCGCCCGATCTTTTCCGCCAGCGGCGGAATGCCGAAAGCGACCAGAAAACAGACCAGATTGTAAACCGCAAAACAGACGCCGCCCCACTCAGTACCCTGCTTGAACAGCTCGGAATGATCGTCCGCCGCACCGAAAACATGTCGGGCCACCGTCAAACCGTAAAATTGCCACATGAACGGGAGAGCGAACCAGGTGAAAAATTGGACGATCGCCAGCTGCTTCATCGTTGTCGGCATCTCGCGAAACGCGTCGGCGATCTCCTTTGCGATATTGCTGACGATCGACCCTTCGGCATTCCTTTTGCGAAAACTCTCGATGTCGTCGGGCGGAAATTCGTCGGTCGTGAAAACTGTCCACAGCACGGCTGACAGAAACGCAACCGCACCGACGATAAATGCGATCAGCGTCGAGTACGGAATGCCGCTCTTCATGATCCCGACCACGCCGAGCCAGGTCAGAATGTAAGGCAGCGCGTTTGCCAGCGTCGAGCCGATCCCGATAAAGAACGATTGCATTACAAACCCGAGCGTCCGCTGATCTTCGGGCAGTTTATCGCCGACAAAGGCACGAAACGGCTCCATTGTGATGTTGATCGATGCGTCCATTATCCACAGCAACCCCGCCGCCATCCATACCGCGGACGAGTTTGGCATCAGGATCAAACAGGTGCTCGCCAGGATCGCCCCGACCAAAAAGAAAGGCCGCCGCCGCCCGAGCCGAGTCCACGTTCGGTCGCTCATGGCACCAACGATCGGCTGGATCAAAAGGCCGGTCAGCGGCCCTGCGAGCCAGAGGTAAGGCAGTGAGCTCTCATCAGCCCCGAGGTACTTATAGATCGGCGACATATTTGCCATCTGTAGCCCCCAGCCGAACTGGATGCCCAGAAAGCCAAAGCTCATATTCCAGATCTGCCAAAATGTAAGTTTCGGTTTGTTTTCCATACTATTTTGTTCCGTCCACCAGGATCGCCGCCGAGCGCGGAGGCATTTGAAACGTCAGCCAGCTGTTGTGAATGTTCACGGGCCGGACGGTGCCGAGCCGATCGACAAACGTCTGGTTGACGCTAAACTGTTTGATCATCGAGAAGTCAAAACCGACATTCGCAGGTTTTGTATCATTATTGAAAACAACAATTACGGCGTCTTTGGCGGTCACGCGGGCATACGCCGTCTGCTGCTCTTCGTCGAGCAGGTCGAGCGTCCGGCCGCGACGGAGCGGTTCCAGTTCCTGACGCAGTTTGCCGAGCATTGCGAGGTGGTCCCAAACCTCATTTTCGGTCTTCGTCCGGCCGCTTGCGGAAAATTTGTCGATGCCGTCGCCCGGGAAACCACCGGGAAAATCACGACGGTTATCGGGATCGCTGCCGCCGGGCATCGCTATCTCATCGCCATAGTAGAGCAGCGGAGTGCCTCGGGTGGTCATGATGAAGGTCTGTGCGAGCTTGAGGCCCTCGACAGTCGCTCCTTTTTCATTCATAAAGCGTTCCATATCGTGAACGCCGAGAAACGTCGTGAGCACGTTTGGGTTCGGATACAGCCAGTCGCGGGCGAGCATCTGCGACACACCGCGGATCGATTCGCCGCGGGCGAACGCGGACCTTATCTGGTAGAAAAGGGCAAAATCGTACAGTGTATCGATCTGTGTATCGATGCCGTCATGTCCCTTTCGGCCGGCCTGAAAATACGAAACGAGTGCCGGGTCGCCGTCAAAAAGCTCACCGAGTATGTTTACCCGCGGATACTCGCGTTTGATCGCCGAACCCCATTTCGCCCAGAACGAACGCGGCACGTGCGGCAGCGTATCCATTCTGACCGCGTCAAAGCCGCCTTGTTCGAGCCACCAGAGGCTGTTTTGTATCAGGTAACGCTCGACCTCGGGGTCGCCCTGATTGAAATCCGGCAGAATGTCGATGAACCATCCCTCGATATTTCGCCGCTGCGTCTGATATGTCGCACGCGGATTCATCGCGGTCCATTTTTGCCAATTATTGGACAAATGGCTCATGAGCGTCCCGTTCCACCATGTCGGTGTCGGCGGGTCTTCAGCCCAACGATGATACGGGCCGGTGTGATTGGCGACCTGGTCCTGTATGACCTTAAAGCCCATTGCCTGTGCCGTCTGCACAAACTCCTTAAGCTTTGCCATGTCGCCGAGATGCTCGTCAACCGCGTACATATCGACCGCGCCATAGCCGTGGTAGCCGGTGGTGAACGGCATCCCCTCGTACATCTCTTTGTAGTCGGGTTTGTCGTTGTTGTCGTAAACGGGCGTCGTCCAGATCGCGGTCACACCCAGGGACTTGAGATAACCAAGCTTGTTTATCACGCCCTGCAGATCGCCGCCGTGGTAGTGCCTGCCGAGCCGGCGATCGAAGAGCCCCTTTGACTTTTCGGGGTCGTTGTTCGACGCGTCACCGTCAGCAAAGCGGTCCGGTATAAGAAAATAGATGACGTCGTCCGGCGTGTAACCGCGATGTTTGTTGGGCGAAGCGGACTTGGCCGTTATCTCGAAAGGCACAATTGCCGAACCCTTTGTGCTCTTGACGGTGAGGTATTGGTTTCCGGTTTTGACCGCCGGCGTGATCGTTACATCGACAAACAGGTAATGGCCGTTCTCCGAAACCTTGACGTTCCCCACGCGGAGACCGCTCGCCGGTGATGCGATCACGCGTGCTCCGGCGAGTTCCTTGCCGGTCAAAAGTACACGGACCGGGTTGACCGTTGAACCTTTCCACCAGCTTGGCGGTTCGACCTTTTGGACGACCGGCGCCTGACCCGCCGCTGCGGCACCTATGCCGAGTATCAGCAGCAACACGATCGACATTTTTCTGAGATTATTTTCCATTTCTAAAACAAAGAACTCCGCGAAATGCAAAGATCAGCACCATGCCGATCGCGACGTATTCGACGACCCGCACGAGGTCGACAAAATACCAGGCGATCTCGGTCCGGCTGCCATCGAGGCGCGAAACGCACGAAAACGCCTGTCCCAGTTCGGTGCCGTCCGATGTCTCGATAGACACTACCTCGCGAGCGAGTTTCGAGACCGGCGGGCAGAAGAGCTCGACCGGAATGTTGTAGATCCGGTTGCCGGCCTCATCGAACGACCATCCCAGAAAGGCAAAGATACCGACAAACGGCCAAACCGAATCGCCGTTGAACCCGAACTTAAGCGGAAAGACCATGTCGTGATAGAACCAAAGAAATCCCGCCCCGAAGACAATGAGTGCGATCGACGCCAGGCCTTCGATATAGTTGAATGCCAGCTTCAACGCGATCATCGCCAGGAAGAACAAGATGGCCGCGGCGATCAACATATGCGTTGCGTGCCGCTCTAAAAAGTCATCTTTCCTCGCGCGCCACGACGAGGCTCCGGAATCGGATGCTTCGCCGCCGGCTTTCGCCTTTTTATCCTTTTTAGCCTTCGACGCTCCTGCCATAGGTCTCTGTCAGGTCTCTCAGCCGTTCGATGATCTCGTCTGTCAATGAGTCTTTGGTCATCCGCCAGTGCCAGTTGCCTGACTCCGAGGCGGGAAGGTTCATTCGCCCTTCAGTGCCGATGCCCAAAAGATCCGGCAGCGGCGCGATCGCCGTGTCGGCGACAGACGCCCAGACCGCGCGGATAAGGTCCCATTGGATCTCGCTGCCGTCGGAGTTGAGATATTTCAGGCAATAATCGTGTTCGCGGCTGATCTCGGTCGCCCCACGGGTCGAGCCGGCCCCGGCCTGCGACTTGAACCAGCCGACCGTTGTGTCATTGTCGTGCGTTCCGGTATAGGCGACACAATTGCGGATGTAATTGTGCGGCAGATCGTGATTTTTAGCGTCACCGCCAAAAGCGAACTGCAATATCCGCATACCCGGAAAACCGAATCCGTCCCGCAACTCTTCAACGTCCGGCGTGATCACGCCAAGGTCCTCGGCGATGACAGGCAGCTCGCCCAGCGTATTCCTGAGAGCAACGAACAACTCCTTTCCGGGCACATCGACCCAGCGTCCGTTCTCTGCGGTCTTGTCACCGCCGGGCACCTCCCACGAAGCCGCAAATCCGCGAAAATGATCGACACGAACGACATCGACCGTCTGCAGCGTCGAATAAACGCGGGCGATCCACCAGTGGAAACCATCGGCACGCATCGCATCCCAATCGTAGATCGGATTACCCCAGAGCTGGCCCGTTTTCGAAAAGTAATCGGGCGGCACACCGGCCACGACCTTTGCCGTACCGTCGGCGTTCAGCTTGAATTTACTCTGGTTGCACCAGACGTCGGCCGAGTCTGCCGCGACAAAGATCGGAATGTCGCCGATGATCCTGATGCCGCTCCGGTTGGCATATTCCTTCAGCGCAAACCACTGGCGAAAGAACAGGAACTGATAGAATTTCTGCGCCTGTATCTCGGCAAACAGGCGTTCCGCTGCAGACGCCATCGCCGTTTTGTCACGCAATTTGAGATCCGACGGCCACTCGTACCACGGCTTTTGCTCCTGATCGGCCTTGATCGAGCGAAACAGAGCGTAATCATCAAGCCAAAACTCGTTTTCCTGGCAAAATGTCTCAAACTTGCCGCGAAGATCCACGCTGGTCACACGGTGAAATCCCTCGAACGCCTTTTCGAGAAGCTGATTCTTCCATTTGTAAACCGCACCAAAATCTACCCTGTGAGCAACAAACTCGGGCATCGCCGCAAGGTCATCCTCGGTGATCAGACCGTCGTCGATCAGCCGCTCCGGCGATATCATCAGCTGATTGCCCGCAAATGCCGAAAAGCACTGATACGGTGAATCTCCGTACCCCGTCGGGCCAAGCGGCAGGATCTGCCAATACCGCTGTTTGGCGTCGACCAGAAAATCGACAAACTCGTACGCCTCGGGCCCGAGGTCACCGATGCCAAGGTCGCCCGGCAGCGAGGTCGGGTGAAGCAAAATTCCTGACGCACGCGGAAATTTGGTCATATTCGTTTCTTATCGATCAAGTACCGGATTTAGCTCCGAGTCGGCCGCCTCGCCCGGCTGCCGGCCGCCCAACCATGCGGCCAGGTCGGCCGCCTGATTCTCGTTCTGAGGTTCTGCGACCCTTGCCCCATCGGCAAAGTAGATGATCGTCATCACCTCGCGGGTGAGGTTCGGCGATACGTTGTCGGGGGCCGAATGTATCGTCCATCCGAGATGAAATGTCGCATCGCCTGCTTTCATGCTGTCCGCTCTGGCCACGGTGAACCCGCTCTCGGCAATATATTTCTCGTAGGCCGCCTCGCTCTCGTCTGAGATCGCAAGGCTGCCGATCGGGCCCGACCTGTGCGATCCTGACGCAAATGTCAGCATTCCCATCCCGTCGTCAATGTCGACCAGCGGCATCCACATTGTAATGGTCCGGTCGGTATCGAGCGGCCAATAATATTGGTCCTGGTGCCAGGGCGTAAATCCGCCGTTCGGTTCCTTGAACAATGCCTGGTCATGGTATAGCCGAACCCGCTCGACCCCCAGAAGTGCGGCCGCGATCCGTGCGAACTTACTGATAAAGACAAATTCTCTGACCGCCGCATCACGCGTCCAAAGATTCGTCACCTGAAGGAAAGCCTTGCCGTACGTGTCACGGTCCTCGAACGGCCGCGTCTCGGAGGAATATTTTGCCGCGGCCGCCGTGATCGCCGGGCGATAGGTCGCGATCTCTTCCGCCGAAGCAACACTCCGCAATAGGACATGGCCGTCACGCTCAAATGCCTCTATCGCAGCGGTATCGGCCGTAGATGAATGCTGGTCTGTGATCGCGTGAACCTTCATCTAAGAAATTTCCTATTTCGCCTTCAAAACACTGAGATTCCCGAACTTGACCGCAGTTACAGACTTGGGCTCCAACAAAAATTCGACCTTGCTGCTTCCCGCGTCCGGGCAACGTCCGCCGGGCGACATATCGGTCTTGAGGTCGATCAGGATATCGAAATAGCAGCCCATATCGACCGCGTTGATCTCCTTTCGGTCAAAGGAAACGGTTTGCGGCTTCTCGCTCGAATTAAAAATAAAAAGCAGGTCGTCCGCCGCCGTCACGCGGCGAAACGCATACACACTCTCGTTAAACAAAACATCTATCGTCCGTCCGGTGCGCATCGCCGGCTGCTGAAGCCGAGTCGCGATCCAGCGCCGTGTCCAGTTAAGCATATCCTGCTCGTCGGCGATCAGCGACGATCGGTCGAACTTTGTCATGTCGCCGCGATTTTCGGGGTCGTGGCCGCCCTTCATCAGCACCTCTTCGCCGTAATACAGCTGCGGTATGCCGCGCGCCGCGAGTACGAACGCCATGTGGAGCTTTGCCGAGGCCTTGTCCGCACCGGTGAGCGACATGAAGCGGTCGGTGTCATGATTGTTGGCGAGTACGGTAACACGGTTGATGTCGTGATATAACCCGTCGTATTTCAAAACGTCGCGAAGCGCACGTGCCGGCTTCTTACCGGTAAAAACCTCTTGCGACGTTCTCCAAAGCTTAAAGTCGAACACCGACGGCAGCCCCGTATCGACGCCGTCCCAGCCCGCCCGGCCGCCCTGAAAGAAAGCTGTCTGGGCCGCATCTTCCTCAAATACTTCACCGACCATGTAATAGCCCGGATACTGCTTGTGTATCGCCGCTGACCAGTCACGAATGAACTTTCGCGGCATGTACTGGATCGTATCCTGCCTGATGCCGCTGATGCCCGTTGCAGCTATCCACCACAGCGCATTCTGGATCTCGTAGCGGGCGACCTCGGGCTCCGTTTGGTCGAGATCAGGCAGCGAAAAATCGAACCAGCCCTTAAGCGTATTCTCAACGTCGACCGGTGACGCGTTCGGCGACAGCAGCGACGAATTATTGAATTTGTTTTGTGTGAAGGGCGTGAACCAGGTCTCGAGCGGCGGGTCCTTGATCCACGGATGCCGGTAACCGACATGGTTAGCGACCTGATCCTGAATGACCTTTATCCCCAGGGCGTTCGCTTTACGGACGAGTTCGGTGAGGTCGGCCATCGTGCCGAAATGGTTCTCGACGCCGTAATAGTCGATCGCGCCGTAGCCATGATAACTGGCCATCGGGCACCACGGTTTGTCACAGGTCGTTATCTCGTCCGAATTGTCGTACCACGGCGTCAGCCATATCGCGGTCGCCCCGAGTCCCTTGATGTATCCGAGATGGTCGATGACGCCCCGCAGGTCGCCGCCGTGCCACATCCGCGGGTTGGCCTTATCGACATTTTTGTTGTTCGACGCATCTCCGTCCGCAAAGCGGTCAGTCATTATCAGGTAGATCACGTCGTCATTCGTGATCGTTTGCGGAGCCTTTGGCAGCGGCAGCACCTCGAACGGAACCATCACCTTTCCGCCCGGCGTCGTTACCGTAAATGCACGCGCTCCGGGCCGCGCGTTTCCAGGTATCTTGATGTCAAAGAACAGATAGCTACCGCGCGAATTGACACGGACATTCGAAACCGCGATCCCGGCATCTTCCGACGTCACACGAGCGTCTGCGAACGCCCTGCCCCGAACGAGTACGCGAACGGTGTCGACCGAGTGTCCGGCCCACCAGTTAGGCGGCTCGACCTTCTCGACAGACGGCGCCTGCGCCAAAACAGCCGCACCGAATATCAATAGCCAAACTAGACCCTGAACATACTTCATCGCGGTCATCGCCATCATCGTAACATCAGCAGATGAGGCGGCGAAAGATAAGAAAGGGCGTGATAACCATAAGTTTCACGCCCCGTGCAATAGACCCTAGTGCCGGCCTTGCGGCCGGCACTGTTGACGGAACCTTAGAACTCAAGTCTAAGGCCAAATTGGATCTGCCGATTGGTGAACTGGTAAGTCGAGCGGATGGTACCAAATCCATCGGTCGTGCTCGTATTACCAAGATCGGTATTCGGCACCGCGAGCTGCGGCGTATTGAACAGATTGAAGAAGTCAGCCCGGAACTGCATCTTGAACCGTTCATACAGGTTGAAGTACTTCGACACACCCATGTTCAGCTGATTGTTCGACGGCGAACGCAGGCTGTTGCGGGCGAGGTTGCCGAATCGGCCGGTCGGGGCATCGACAAACGAAGCACGGTTGAGGTACATACTCGCACCGCCGCCCGTATAGGGATCGCCGACCAGATCGACGCGAACGCCGTTGCGGCGAACGTCGAACGGCTGGCCGCTCTGCCAGCGGTATATACCATTGATCTGCCATCCGCCGAGGAAGGCGTCAGCTGCCGAATTCCAGTTAGAACCCCAGCGGCGGCCCTTTCCGAACGGAAGATCGTACACGGACTCGAGCGAAAGCACATGCGGAAAATCGAGTCGCGATTTCGCCATCGGCTCGATGAAGTTGATGTTGGTGTCGGCCACCGAGTCAAACGCACCTTCGCCGTTATCACGGGTCTGCGAGAATGTGTACGCCGCACGATACTGCCATCCTGCCGTAAAGCGGCGTTCGAGCTGGATCTGAAGCGAATCGTACTGTGATTTGCCGTTGTCGTCACGGACGCGGACCGGGCCGCCGTTCGTGTAGCAGTTCGGCGACGTGCGGCCGTTCGGGCAGGGCATATTGGTATTTGCCTCGACGATGCGGCCGTTCAGGTTGTAATACAGTATCAGGTTGTTGCCGCGTGTACCGATATAGCCGATGCTGAGCGCCGTGCTGTCGGTCAGCTGACGCTGATACTGGATGTTGAACTGCTGAACGTTCGACGTTTTGTTGTCGGGTTTGACAGCGAGCACGCTCACGTTCTGCGGGTTGTTCAGGTTGACGCTCGAAACGTCGCCGAGAGGCAGCGGTCCGGTCGCCAGACGCGAATCAAGGGTGCCGTTCGGGGCACGTCCCGAAAGCGTGATGCGAACGCCATCGCCGTAGTTGAACTGTGAAAATCCGCTGTACGGCGGGTTTTGAGCCAGCTGGTTGTCGATACCGCCGCGGTCGAGGAAATAGAACATTCCGTATCCGCCGCGAAGGACCGATTTGCCCTTGCCGCCAAAATCATACGCAAAACCGAGCCTCGGGCTGAAGTTGTTCACGTCCGTGTCGGTCAGCGAGTCGCTCTTGCCGTTGGCAACGATAAGGCGTCCGGTCGTCAGGTCAAAATTTGCCTGGCGGCCGTACATCTCGGTCGGGTTAGTAAAGTACTCATACCGGAGGCCGAGATTGAGCGTCAGATTCTTGGTGGCTTTCCAGTCGTCCTGCGCAAAAACGGCATTTTCCCAGTTACGTGTGCCGACCGTGCCGAATGGCGGCCCGATCTGATAGTTGCAGACAAAGCCGATCAGAAGGTCAGCCTGCTCCCAACCCGTTGTCGGGGCACCGCCGCACTGCGACGGGTCGCTGTTTCCGATCAGGAAGAAATACCCTTTGCCGCGGTTCGGGCGATAGAGGGCAACGTCCCTTCTGAGCACCGTGCCGCCGACCTTGACCGTGTGGTTGCCCCGAATGTAGCTCAGGCTGTCGACGATCTGATAGGTATCCTGCGGGACGATGTATGGGCCGAAATCACCGGTGTACTCGAGCTGGCCGTTATATCCGCCAATGAGGGCACCGCCGCCAAGGCTGGCGTCGCGGTTTGCGTTCGGAATGCCGAGATTGCCCGAGATCGGCTGGTCAAAGAATGGCGGCGTGTAACCGTAATTGATACGGCTCGCCTGGACGCGAAGCTCGTTGAAGAGATCGGTCCTGAGCGACGAATTGAGGCCGAAGACGATGCCCTTGGTCTTGGTCGGGTTCGTTCCGGATCCGAAACCGGCAGGCAGGGCGGGCAATCTCGACGAAACCGTCTGCTCGAACTTGCCCCAGCTGAATCGTCCAAAGATCGAGTGCTTGGACGAGAGCGTCGCGTCGATACGGGTGTCGAACGTGTTGCCGTTGGTCGTCTCGTTCCGGGTCGTCGCATAGTTGTTAAAGATACCCGGACGATTAGGCAGCGGAAAGGCCTGCAGATACCTCAGGGCGACCGGGTTCATTCGGTTGCCCGCGAGCAGGTCGACACGGTTGTTTGCGATCGGCAGATTGGTCAGGATATCGCGTAGTTGAATACTCGGCAGCAGCTCCGAGAAGTTACCCGTCCGCATAAGAGCGGTCGGTACGGTCGCCGTCTCCTGATTGAGCGGCAGGAACTGTCTCAGCCCCTCGTAATCGCCGAAGAAGAATACTCGGTCGCGCCAGATCGCTCCGCCAAAAGTGCCGCCGAATTGTCCGCGGCGAAATTCGTTCTTGGTGCTGTTAAAGGTCGGGCGTGCATCCAGATTGTCGTTTCTAACAAAGGCGAAGGCACTGCCGAAAAAGCGGTTCGTGCCGGATTTGATGACCGAATTGACGATACCGCCGCCGCCGCGGCCGAACTCAGCCGATGCGACACTGGTCTGTACGCGAAATTCCTGAACAGCCTCAGCCGACGGAAATACGTTGATCGTGTTGACCAGCGACTCGTTGTTGTCGACACCGTCGAGCAAAAAGTTATTGGCCTGTGTCCGCTGTCCGTTCACTGACAGAGCGGCACCGCCCGTATTGCGTCCGCGGTAGGTCTCCGCATTGCCCGAAACGCCGGTCGCAAAACCGGCCGGGATGCCCTGCGTCACACCGGGCGTCAATCGTGCGAGCTCGAGGACATTTCGTCCGTTGAGCGGCAGGTCGATCGCCTCCCGGCCCGAAATGACCTGACCGAGGGCCGAGGATGTCGTATCGACCTGCGGGATGTCACTGGTGACGGTTACGGTTTCGGTAACGGCGCCAGCCTCGAGCGCAAAGTCGAGATTTGCAATCTGGGCAACCTCGAGGGTGACCTCCTGCTTGATCGTCTTAAAGTTAGCTTGGGCGACCTCGATCTGATACCGGCCCGGCTGCAGCGACAATACCGCATACGAACCGTCAGCGTTCGAAACCACTTTTGCGACCCGGCCCGTGCCGACCGAGGTAACGGTGACGGTCGCACCCGCGACTACTGCTCCGTTAGCGTCGGCCACGGTGCCCTGTATCCTTGCCGATTCCGTCTGAGCCATGCCGGCAGCGGCAAAGCACAGAAGCGTAATCGCGGCAAGAACATAATTCTGCACACGTAACATACTTAAGTTTTTCATCAAATTATCCACCTCTATCGAAAATGCGATCTGGTTCAGGCACGTCCGAAGAGATCGGACGATCGATCGTTCAAAAAATTTAGAATTCACGCGAAATCGTTGGGCTCAGTAACTCTTCGCTTTTTGTTTGTTGTGTAAACAAACAAAGAATAAATACTTTCGTAACACAATGTCAAGAAAAATTGAACTAAATTGTGAAATTTAACTTGCCGAAGCAAATTTTCGTGCTAAAACGAGGCTTATCGACCCCAGGATCGTTGGTGTGTCGCCCAAGGCCGACGGCAATATCTGGGTTCCCGACAGCTCCTGCCGGATACTTCGCCGGCCGAAAGCCTGAATGTCGTCCTTGATCAGGTCCCATGCCTTGACGATCCGTCCGCTGACTACGACCGCCTGCGGGCTGAATCCGATTATCAGGTTAGAAATGCCGATGCCCAGGTAATTTGCCGTTTCCTTGAGGATGGAGGTTGCCCGCTCTTCGCCATTCTCGGCCAGCCTTAACAGGTGGTCCATGTCAAACATACCGGAACGCGAGTCGTTGCCATTGGTGAGATACCGCCTGATGACAGCCTTTTCCGACGCGTGAGCTTCCCAGCAATCCTGCCGACCGCACGAACACACGACCGGAGCATTCTCGCCAACGTACATATGGCCGAACTCTCCCGCGGCACCGTTCTCACCGCGATAGACCTCGCCATCGATGACGATACCGGTACCGATACCCTCGGAGATCATGACCATTATGAAATTTCGTGTTCGTTTGACCTCTTCGGCGCCAAACCACAACTCAGCCAGTGCTACTGCGTTGGCGTCATTGTCGATGGTCACGGGCAGCGATGTCGCACGCGTGATCTGATGGCCGATATCCCAATTAACCCATTGAAAATAGGGCACATAGAGTACCGTATTGGTTATCTGGTCGGCGATCCCCGGAATGCTTATGCCGACCTCGAGGTCGTGCCCCTCATTGGCGTCGGCGAGAGCCTTGACCCGCGTGAGTATCTGCTCGTTCATATACTCGAGGTCGGGCGATGTCGGAAGCGTTTCCTTCTGGAGCAGATTGCCGCCGAGGTCGGCCAGTACGATCGTCGTCTCGCGCGGCGTGATATCAACGCCGATGGCAACAGGTGTCCCGGTTTTGAGCTGCAGCAGGGTCGGCTTTCGGCCGCCGGTCGAGTCACCCGTGCCGATCTCCTCGATATAGCCGAGCGACTGTAGGTCATCGACGATCGCCGACACGGTCGAACGCTGGAGCGAGGTTTCGCGCGCGATCTCGGCTCGCGATATCGGCGAACGCACCCTTACGTAGTTGAGTACTATCTGACGGTTGATGTCGCGGATCGTGTTATGACGCGCGATCTGATTTTTCGCCTTTGATAAATAGATCTTCTTCATCGAGCAAAATCCCTATTCAAGGCGAAGAGCAAACAGTGAGCCCTGATATGCTGGCGTTTGTTGCCTTAGCAAACAAACATCTAATCGTATGCCGTTTTTGACAAATCTTCAACCCCTTTTATGACATTTGAGATTAAGCCACGAACTTACTGCAGTTTTTAGGAGTCTTGAGGGGACTTTGTTCGACGCCCCCGATCTGCGCGAAAGATCATTGAACTATCTGACTCGTCTCGACCTGCCAGAGTATTTCTTAATTACCCGCCAGGTCGTCCGATCGCTGTCAAACACTGTGTTCAAGCCCTGTTCCTCCATAGGCGGGTCACCCATATACTCGTCGCCGGCCCGCCAGAACGTTTGGCCGCTCTTGGGCCTGGCCGTCCCCCCGAATGCCCAAAAATTAGCGCCCTTTACGACACCGCTGCCGACTTTTGCCAAGACGAGGCCGTAATAAGCGTCCCGGACGGTCGTTTTCGAGGACGGGTCAAATGACTGACCGTCGCGGGGCAGTCCGAATTCCTCGATCACCAGGGGTTTTGATAATCGCTCGGCAACGGCGGCGTTGTCGGCGATATATTTTTCGGTCTCGGCCGCGATCGCCGGATATTCCGCCTCCATTTTGCCGGGGGCGAACCACCCCCAATTTTTCGGCCAGATATGTATCGTCAAATAATCGACGTTGCTGTCGGCATGAACCGTCTCAAAGAGCTTCATATCCTGTGTCCCGATCCATCCCTCATGTCCGATCGTGACCAGATGCCGCTGGTCGAGCGACTTGATCATCGCCGATGTTTGGCTCAGCCACGATCTGTAATCAGCATTTGCAAAGGAGCGCATCGGCCGCGGCTCGTTGGCGATCTCCCAGGCCATTATCGTCGGATCGTCAACATAGTTTTTGCCAGAGATCTTGTTTTTGCGCTTGATGATCAGCTCGGCCTGTTTGCGGTAGTCCGCCTTGCAAGGTTCGCACGAATAGAACTTGGCCACGATGTCGCGAAGCTCGTCCCAATCCGGCTTTCTGGTCAGAAGGCTTTCGTTAACGACCTTGTTCCAGATCAGATATTGCTGAAATCCGCCGCTCCATTCCCAGTTATTGCTGAGGAATATCACTGCCCTCATTCGCCGCTTGCCCATTTCATGCAGAACGACGTCGAGGCCATTGAGTACCGTTTCATCAAATTCGCCCTGCCGCGGCTGCAGCGGCGGACCTACACGGGTGACGTCGTTTATCGGGCCCGAACCTTCGGCACCGCCGAGGAGCCGAAGATTGGTCACGCCGTTGTTCTTCAAAAAGTCGAGTTCCCTTCGCAGACGCTCGATGCCGCGCCCGCGGTCTCTTTCCAGCCCGATCAGAGACCCGTACCAATAATTGGCCCCGACGAAGGTATATTCGGCCCCATCCGCGTAAAACGCGCCGCCGCGCGTAGTCACAAATCCGCGGCCGTCAGCACTTGCGGCAGCGAGAACGACAAGTGCGATAAGTGTTGCCATGACAGACGCTCGTATTCTGAACATCCGAACATTATTGGCGATTTTGGCTTACAAGACAAAAACGGCCATCGCCGGCGTTATCGCCTTTAGCATTTTTTTCGGTTTTGACCACCGTAACGCCGAATTTGCGGTAATATCGTTAGACAAGAAAACTTTCAAGTTACGGTTTCATCCAGGCCCGGCGAACGACGTTAGAAGTGCGGGCCGCCGCCCAACGGGCATCGAGATTATGAGCCTCAAGATCTATTCGCGAATACTGCTAGCCGTTGCCATTTGCGCTGTCGGGGCGTTTGCCCGGTCTGATCTGCATGGCGGCCCGTTCGATCCGGCAAATAGTGTTTGGTTCGATCATCCGGCCGCCAAATGGGACGACGCGATCCCGGTCGGCAACGGCCGTTTGGGCGGAATGGTCTTTGGCGGCGTTCAGGAAGAGCGCATTCAGCTTAACGAGGAGACCTATTGGTCAGGCGGGCCTTACTCGACAGTCGTAAAAGGCGGCTACAAGTTCCTGCCCGAGATCCAGCGGCTCGTTTTCGCCGAGCGTTATCTCGAGGCTCACAATCTTTTTGGCCGGCAGTTGATGGGATATCCGGTCGAGCAGCAGAAATATCAGAGTCTGGCGAATTTGCATCTCTTCTTCGGCCACGGCAAGGAAGTCGCCGACTACCGCCGCTCGCTCGACCTGCGATCGGCCGTTGCCACCACCACTTATTCGGTGAACGGCATCAGGTATAAGCGCGAGGTATTTGCGTCAGCTCCGGATCAGGTGATCGTCGTCAGACTGACCGCGGACAAACCCCGGGCGATCACATTTACGGCTAACCTTCGGGGCGTCCGCAATCAGGCACATTCAAACTACGGCACGGACTATTTTCGTATGGATCCGGTCGGCCAGGACGGACTGGCCGTTACCGGAAGATCGGCCGACTACCTCGGCGTTGCAGGCAAGATCCGCTACGAAGGGCGTCTGAGGGCCAAGGCCGAGGGCGGCACCGTCCGAACCAATGGCGTCGACCTCAAGGTCGAGAATGCCGATGCCGTGACCCTGTACTTTGCGGCGGCGACCAATTTTGTCAATTACAAGGACGTGAGTGCCGACCAGCACGCTCGGGTCGAGAAATATCTCGCCCGGCTTAATGAAAGGGCATATCCGCAGATCGCGTCGGATGCCGAAGCAGATCATCGGAAATATTACGACCGGGCCGGGCTCGAGTTGCCGGTAACGGAGATCTCCTCGCTTCCGACAAATGAACGCAAAGAGAAGAACCAGACATCGCCGGACCCCAGCCTGGCGGCGCTTGCATACAATTTTGGACGCTATCTGCTTATCTCGTCATCGCGGCCGGGCACGCAACCCGCCAATCTTCAGGGCATCTGGAATGACGACATGAATCCGGCCTGGGATTCGAAATACACGACCAACATCAATACTGAGATGAACTATTGGGCGGCGGATTCTGCAAATCTCGGCGAAACGGCCGAACCGCTGTTCGAGATGATCCGCGAACTGACCGATCAGGGCTCGCAGGTCGCCCGCGAACATTACGGCGCGCGCGGCTGGGTCTTTCACCAGAACACGGACATCTGGCGCGTCGCGGCGCCGATGGACGGCCCGAGCTGGGGCACGTTCACGGTCGGCGGTGCGTGGCTCTCGACACATCTCTGGGAACACTACGAATACACGCAGGACAGACAGTTTCTTGCGCGCAGCTATCCGCTGATCGAGGGATCGGTACAGTTTTTCAGCGATTTTCTGGTCAAGCACCCGAACGGCAAATGGCTTGTCACCAATCCGTCGACATCGCCCGAGAATTTCCCCGACGGCGGCGGCAACAAACCTTATTTTGACGAAGTTACGGGCAGCAGATTGCCCGGCACGACGATCTGCGCCGGATCGTCGATCGATATGCAGATCCTGCACGACCTGTTCGGCTACTATCTGAAAGCCTCAGAGATCCTAGGTAAACGCTCGCCGCTTGTGGAAAAGATCAGATCGCAGCGTGAGCAGCTCGTGCCGCCGCAGATCGGCTCGGACGGCTCGCTGCAGGAGTGGGCCGACGATTGGCGGTCGCTGGAAAAGAACCATCGCCACTTCTCGCACCTCTACGGTCTGTACCCCGGACGCGTACTTTGGGACAAGCGAACGCCGGCCTTGGTCGATGCTTATAAAAAGGTGCTCAATGAGCGCGGTGATGGCGGCAAGGGCTTTTCGATGGCCTGGAAGATGGCACTCTGGGCTCGCCTCGGCGACGGCGACCGGGCCAATAAGATATTCAAGGGGTATTTGAACGAACAGAGCTGCTCGCAAATGTTCGCTCTTTGCGGCAAATCGCTTCAGGTTGACGGCTCGCTCGGGATGACCGCCGCGATCATGGAAATGCTGATACAATCGCAGGACGGTGCGGTAGATCTTTTGCGGGCACTTCCGAGCGAATGGAGCAGCGGCGAACTCCATGGCGTGCGTGTCCGAGGCGGATTTGAGCTCGACCTTCGCTGGTCGGACCGACAGGCACACACGCTGAAGGTCACGTCGATCGCGGGATCGCCGTTTCGCCTAAAGGCCGGCCGACCGGTCCAATTGACCACGAACGGAAACACCTTTCGGACGATCGATCCTGTCGATGGCGTGATCGAGTTTCCGACGATGCAAGATAGGTCATACGTTTTGAAACTACGCTAATTTGCACACACTTTATGAAGATCAGACAACTGCTTTGCATTTCGCTTGTTGCGGCCGTGCTGGCCGTCGCTCCGCTTGGCTTTCCGGCGCAGGACCCGGCGCTTACGCTTGAGAATATCTACTCAAAACGAGCCTTTGGCCAACGCGGCTTTGGCCCGGTTCGCTGGCTAAAGGACAGCAAGGGTTACTCGACCGTCGAGAGCGATCGCACTGCCGGTGGGCGTGAGATCATCAGGTACGATGCCGCGACGGGCGACCGGACGGTCCTCGTATCGGCAAAACAGTTGATCCCGGCGGGCGGTACAACGCCGCTCGAGATCGCCGATTACATCTGGTCCGACGACAATTCTCAGTTGCTCGTTTTCACGAATACAAAGAAGGTCTGGCGTTACAACACGCGCGGTGATTATTGGGTGCTTAACCTGCGTTCGGGCAAACTGCAGCAGCTGGGCAAGGGCCTCGAAGCGAGCACGCTGATGTTTGCCAAATTTTCGCCCGACGGCACCCGCGTCGGCTATGTCAGCAAGCAGAATATCTATGTCGAAGATCTAGCTTCGTCATGGATCACTAGGCTTACGACCGACGGCGGCGGCAATATCATCAACGGCACGTTCGATTGGGTGTACGAGGAAGAACTCGACTGCCGCGACGGTTTTCGCTGGAGCCCGGACGGCAAGTCGATCGCCTATTGGCAGACCGACTCAAAGAATATCGGCACGTTTTACCTGATCGACAACGTTTCGGACATTTACTCGAAGCCGATCCCGCTGCCGTATCCGAAGGTCGGGACCAAGCTCTCGGCGGTCAAGGCAGGTGTCATTCCGGCCGGCGGCGGCAAGACGAAATGGTTCGACATACCAGGCGACCCGACCAACAACTACCTTGCCCGAATGGAGTTTATCCCAAATTCCAACGAGGTGATGATCCAGCAATTGAACCGAAAGCAGAATGCCAACAAGGTCTGGATCGGCGATGCCCGCACGATGCGGCTCAACAACATCATGACCGAGACGGTCGAGGGCTTTCTGGACGTTCACGACAACATTCGCTGGCTCGACGGTGAGCGGTACTTTACGTGGACGAGCGAGCGTGACGGCTGGATGCACCTTTACCGCGTTTCGCGTGACGGCAAGGAGATCAAGCCGATCACGAACGGTGATTTTGACGTGGTAAACATCAACTGCATCGATCCTGACGGCGGTTATGTTTACTACATCGCCTCGCCCGACAAACCAACCGAGCGATACCTGTATCGCAGCCGCCTGGACGGCACGGGCAAGGCCGAGCGGGTCACGCCGGCCGGTTCGCCCGGGCATCATTCGTACCAGATGTCGGCCGACGCGAAGTGGGCGATCCATACTTACAATAACGCCACGACACCGAACCGCATTTCGCTCGTTTACCTTCCCGACAACAAGGAGACCAAGCTGCTCGAGGACAACCGCGAGCTGAAAGCCAAGTACGAAAAACTCGGGCTCAAGCCAAAGGAGTTCTTTCGTGTCGATATCGGCGACGAGCAACTCGACGCCTTTATGATCAAACCGGCGAATTTTGACCCGGCGAAAAAGTATCCTTTATTGTTTTACGTTTACGGCGAGCCGGCCGGGACGACGGTGCAAAACAGCTGGGACGGCGGCGAAGGGCTCTGGCACCAGTACATGGCGCAGAAGGGCTATGTCGTAGTCAGCGTCGATAACCGCGGCACTCGTACGCCGCGTGGCCGCAAATGGAGGCAGTCGATCTATGGCCAGATCGGCATCCTCGCGTCCGAGGACCAGAGCAAGGCCGCGAAGAAGATCTTGAGTATGTTCGATTTCCTTGACGCAAAACGCGTCGGCATCTGGGGCTGGAGCGGCGGCGGACAGATGACGCTCAACTGTATGTTCCGTTACCCGGAAATTTATAAAACGGGCATCGCGGTAGCCTTTGTTGCCGATCAGAAACTCTACGATGCGACGTATCAGGAACGCTACATGGGACTGCTCGAAGAAAACGCCAAGGGCTATCGCGACGGCTCGCCGATAACCTATGCTAACAATCTACAGGGCAACCTGATGATCATTCACGGCACCGGCGACGACAACGTCCATTATCAGAGCTTTGAGATGCTGACCAACGAACTGATCCGCAATAACAAGCTATTTACGATGATGTCTTACCCGATGCGGGCACACGGCATCAACGAGGGCGAAAACACGTCGCTTCACCTTCGCCGGACGATGGAGAAATATTGGCTGAGCAATTTATGATCTGAGTCTGCCTGATCAATGAGCAATTATCCGAGCATTTTCAATGACGTAATCGGGCCGGTGATGCGCGGGCCTTCGAGTTCGCATTGCGCGGCGTCGCTCAGGATAGGGCGCCTGTGCCGAGACCTGATGGGCGGCGATATCACCAAGATCCTGATCGAATTCGATCCCAATGGATCGCTTGCCACGACGCACACCGATCAGGGATCGGATATGGGGCTTTTCGGCGGTTTTCTCGGTTGGGAAGCTGACGACGAGCGGCTACCCGCGGCCGCAGAACATCTCAGTGCGGCGAATATCGACGTCGAATTCATCATCACGGATATCGGTGCCTTGCATCCCAACACCTACAAACTGACGCTGTCGAACGACCGCGAAAGTCATCGGCTGACCGCCATTTCGACCGGCGGCGGAATGATCGAGGTCATCGAGATCGACGGTGCGGCGGTCTCGCTCGCCGGCGGCCAGTTCGTGACGCTCATCTATTGCACGTCCGCAGCGGAAGCGGCTGCAAAGATCGAGGCCGGCTTCGAGTTCGACGAGATGGCTGTACGTAACGGTGATGCCACGTTTATCGAGGTCAGGTCGCAGGCATTTCTGCCGGATAACTTACTGGCGGAGCTTGGTGAGCTCGACTCCGTTTCGTCTATTCGGAAACTCGCACCGGTGCTGCCGGTTCTGACCCGGCGGGAGGTCAGTGTTCCGTTCATCACGTGCGGAGAGATGCTCGAGTATAACGCCGGCAAGGGCCTTGAGTTGTGGGAGTTGGCCGTTCATTACGAGGCCGAACGTGGCGGCATCTCGGACGGCGAGGTCTTCGAGCAAATGCGCGGCATCGTGCGGATCATGGACAATGCCGTACTGTCAGGGCAACGCGGCACCGAGTATGCAGACCGCATTCTTGGCAGCCAGTCGGTCAAATTCAAGCAGCAACTGGATGGCGATCGCCTGATCGCGGGCAATGTCAACAACACCGTCATTATGTACGTCTCGGCCATAATGGAGGTCAAAAGCTCGATGGGAGTGATCGTCGCCGCCCCGACGGCGGGTTCGTGCGGGGCACTGCCCGGTGCCGTTCTCGGCGCGGCGCAGACGCTCGGCCTCACGGAGGACGATACGGTCAAGGCAATGCTCGCCGCGGGAATTATCGGGGTGTTCATTGCCGCACACGCCACTTTTGCTGCCGAGGTCGGCGGCTGTATGGCCGAGACCGGTGCCGGTGCGGGAATGGCCGCGGCGGCTCTCGTCGGCCTCGCCGGCGGCCCGCTCGACCGCTCGATCTGCGCCGCGTCGCTGGCCCTGCAAAATTCGCTCGGCCTAATATGCGACCCGATCGGCAACCGCGTCGAGGCTCCTTGCCTCGGCCGAAATGTGATGGCCGCGACCAACGCCATCTCTTGCGCGAATATGGCACTCGCGGGTTACGACCATCTCATCCCGCTCGACGAGGTCATCGGAGCGATGAAGGAGGTCGGCGACCGCATCCACCACACGCTCAGATGCACAAACCTCGGCGGCCTCTCGACCACCCGCACCGCAAAAAAGATCGAAGCCGATCTGAACGGTTCTTCAATGTCATTTTTTAAGATCTGTTAACGGCGCCGACCGACCACCAACCCCGTCCAAGCTCAAACAAGAAAAGGGCATCGCAATGATGCCCGTTCTTATCTCGAGAATTGGCTCCGCAGGTAAGACTCGAACTTACAACCCTTCGGTTAACAGCCGAATGCTCTGCCATTGAGCTACTGCGGAATATGGCACGCCTCAAACAGTGTTTGGGGCGAACATAAAGATTAGGAATTCTGCTGCCTTTTGTCAAGAGCCATCGGCCGGGCTTGTCATCTTCGCAAAGATACAATTAGAATACGGGCAAATGGCGAAGAAAGAACTGCAGACCAAGGCGAATGACGGCAGCGTGGAGGATTTCATCAATTCGGTCGAGAACGATGTCCGCCGCGAGGATGGTTTCAAGGTTTTGGAGATGTTCGAGCGGCTGACCGGCGAAAAGGGCCGGATGTGGGGTCCGGCGATCATTGGTTTTGGCGATAGTATCTACAAATATCCTGACGGCCGCGAAATGGACTGGATGGTCACAGGATTTTCACCCCGCAAGCAGAACCTGACACTTTACGTCATCTGCTCGTCACCAAAACAGCCCGCTCTGCTGGCAAAGCTGGGCAAGCACAAGACCAGCGTCGCGTGCCTCTACATCAACAAGCTCGCGGACGTCGATCTCAAGATCCTCGAAGAGATCATCGCCGACGCCCACGAACATACCAAAAAGGCGTCTCCCGGCGAAGGCTGCTGACCGCGTTTATCGTTCACTGATCAACCGTTTCACCTCGGCCATTTCCCGGTCGATCCCGTTTCCGATGTCGTCGGGCCGCCGCTTTACCGGAACATCAGGGATCACGCTCTGGTCGGGTTGCGTTGTCAGCGGCGCCTGAAAATACATCGGGATATCGACCTCGATCGCCGAATTCGGCAACGACAAAAACAAGTAGTTGCCGCCGTTTATCCCCTGTCGGTTTCCGCCGGTCGGCTGCCCCACGATCGTCGCAAGACGATTCGTTTTTACATAATCGAGAAATTGAAATGTCGCCGATGCGTTGGCGGCGTCAGCGATCATGAAAGTCTTTCCGGCAAAGCGATCGGCGTACGGCACGACCGCCGGATAGCTTTCACGCCCGACGATCTCAAAAAAGTCAGTGTCAAACGCCTTGTACATTGATTGAGGAACTCCGTTTTTAACTGCGGCCATGATGCCGTCGTCATAAGTGCTGATGTATCGTGCCAGATCCGGCTGTGCCGCGATATTTCGGACCAGACGACGGCTTTCAGCGTACGGCGGCAGCTTTTGCTCGGCCAGATAGCGCGAGATCTCGAAGCCGGGATCCATATCGCCACCGCCATTGCCGCGAACGTCGATGATGAGATTCGTGATCTTTTTTGCCCGCAGTTCAGCGAACGCATTGGCCAGAGACTCTTTGAATTTAACTGACTTGAGCCGCCAGGTAATGAAATTTTCGATCTTTAGATAGCCGGTCGAGCCGTCTTGTATCTCAAACTTCCAGCCGTCGTCATAACTCGGCGTGGGCCCGTACCTCTTAGCCATCTCCTCGGTACGCTCGGTTTTAGTCATGGCAAGTACAGAGAACGTTGTCGCTTTTTTGGTTGCGTGATCGACCGCTTCGATCTCAAATACGCCGTCCTTGAAAGAAAACATCAGCGGAAAGTACATATCAAACAGGGCGTATTTCTCGGCTTCGCCGCGGGCGAGCCCGACCGAATCGATCCGGTGCTCGAGCGTACTCGTGCCGTCACCACGGGTCACCGTCAAGAGCCTCGCAATTATCTCGCCGGCGGCCACGCCATTGATACGCGTTATCTCGCTGCCCGCGGCGATCTTCTTTGACGACGCATTAGCGGTAATGACGATCCGGCCATCCACTATTTGAAAATAGAACGGCAGATACGTTCGACCCTCGAAGATCCGCGACCTCAGCTTTGGGTTCTGATTATAAGGATTGGCAAATGTGTGGCCGCAGCGCAGCTTGTTGAGCAGCTGCGAAACGAGTACAAGATAGTCTCCTTCGCTCGCGGGTGCCGTCAGTTTTGCGTTGAGCATTGCAAACTCCCGATCGAGATCCGAGGGCGTGATGTATCTGTAAACGCCGGGATGAAGCGTCGTCAAGGCCCTACGAAGAACGTCGTTATCCGCTTTCATCTGCTCGGGTGACAATACGACCGGCGGCATGTTGGCCTCGGCCGCGCGCTTTAGGGTGTAGACATTGCGGAACGTCCACGGCGATCGCGTCTCCTTTAATATCGTCAGAGTATCCTTCGTGAAGGTAATCGTTTTGCGGGTTGGTTCCACAGTGTTGCCGTCCTGAGTCGAGCCGAGCAGCACGATCCGTCCGTCAGCGTTGGAGGCGATGGAAAATACCGTACCGTCGTCGGTAAATTTCGAGGCGGCGGTGTCGATCGCCTCGGTGCTCTTCGAACGGTAGATCTTGCCAAAATCATCGTAAGTGGTCGACACAGTTGCCGATCGGCCATCTGCGGCCGGTTCGATCGTTATGATCGTCTTCATCGTGACTCGTTTGTTCGATGTATAGTCCTGATACTCGAGCGTACCTTGCCAGCGGCCCGCGACCGTTTGAAAGTATGATTCGGTCTGTGCCGCGACGCAAAATGTGAAAATGGCGATCGTGAAAGTCGCCGCCGTTATGTTCCCCGTTATGATCCTGAGCATTTGTTCCCTCTCATTAATTGTCGTTTTCAAGCTGTCCCGAGATTACGTTTCCGCAAGCCGATAATCGCCTCAAATTGCGATCTGAGGCGATATTGTTGTGATTTGAGCCAACAAATATGATCTGAAACTATGACGAGGTGAGTTTTTCCTGATATTCACGGGGCGTCATTCCGGTGAACTTCTTGAACGCGCGATTAAATGTCGCTTTTGAGTTAAAGCCGCAGTCGAACGCAATGGCGAGAACGGTTTCGTCATCGGCCACGCGTAGTTTGGACTTGACCGCGTGGATCCGATGTTCGTTGATAAAGTCGTTAAAGTTCTTATTGAAACCTTTGTTTATCAGGTGCGAGAGCACTGTCGTATTTACGCCCACCGACCGCGTCAGATCGGTAAGCGTGAGCGAGGGGTCGAGGTATGGGCGTTCTTCGCTCATAACCGTCAGCAATCTCGTCTTAAGACGATCCATTTCACCATCAGAGAGCAGTGATCGCCGCGGTTCGTCGGCGGGCTCGGCTCGGTCGTCGAATGTCAGTTCGATAGTTCTGGACCTCAAGTATCCCGCGACGGCGAGGTAATACGTGGCAAGCGCCAGCACGATCTCAAAGTAAAAATACTGGATGTACGAGAGCTTGACGACAAAGCTGTTGGCAAAATCGAACAGTGCGCCGAGTACCACCACCGCCGTGAAAAGATACAGGAAATTGCGCAGCCAATCGAATTTGATCTTTTCGGTATCTGAAAAATTCTCATCCAGCCAAACGCGGTATTTGCGGTAATGCCGGATCGAAAACACCAGTAAGACGAGATTCCACATCGCCTCGGTGACAAATATGGCCGCGCCGAACACGTCGCCGTAATTGCCGTCGAACCATGATTTCCATTCAACGGTGTGGCTGAACAGAAACAGCCGGTACATCAAATAGACCATCGTCGGCACGAATAGTAATAGGTCACGGCCTTTGAGGCGGTGCCGCGAATCGGTCAAATTTACCGTGTAGAACCAAACGCAAACCCCATAGCTGTAAGCGATCGAGAACGGAAAATATGTAAGCCACTGGTTGTTGTCGTAAACATTGGCAAAGCCAATAAAGGGCGTGATCAGGCTCGAACACAGCAGGCCGATCAGCAAAGCAAGCCAGAGGTCCGCTTTCGACCGCTGCCGCACGCCGCGTGCTATAAGCAGCCCGGCAAAGACCAATCCCTGCAAGATGCAGATAAATACCAGAATGCTCCGAAAATTTAAGAAATCAATTTGCACCATTGGTACCGACCGTCCCAACGAGATCACTTCGTAAAAATTCTAAACGAGGTTTCATGCGATGGCGAAAGGGAGGACTGAGTGCCCATCAAGCCGGCCACGGGAACGGCTTCCTGACAATCGCCGGGAACAGAAGTATAATGGCTTTTTATCACTTGCACGGAGTAAGCCGCTTGAATCACGAAACTATCATTATCCTCGATTTTGGCTCGCAATACACACAGCTTATCGCACGGCGCGTTCGCGAACAGGGTGTCTATTGCGAGATCCATCCTTTCCATCTGTCGGCCGAGGCGATCAACGCGAAGCGACCTAAGGGAGTGATACTTTCGGGCGGCCCGTCGAGCGTGACCGACGTGGACGCACCGCGCGTCGCGGCCGATTTCTATGACCGGATCGATGTCCCGATCCTGGGGATCTGTTACGGGATGCAGCTCGTCGCGGTTGACCTCGGCGGCACAAGCGAGCCGGCAACAAGGCGCGAGTACGGCGCCGCGACGCTCAAGGTGCTGAGCGGTAAGACGGCCCTGTTCAATGAACTTCCGTTCGAACTCGACGTGTGGATGAGCCACGGCGACCACGTGACCAAGCTGCCCGGCGGATTTACGACCACAGCGACAACCGGTGACGTAATCACCGCTATCGAGAACGAAGCCCGCTCGATCTACTGCGTCCAGTTTCACCCCGAGGTTTCGCACACGCCGCTTGGCAAAGAGATACTTCGTAATTTTGTTTTCAACGTCTGCGGCTGCAAGGGTGACTGGACGCCCGCGCAGTTCATCAAAGAAGAGATCGATCGCATTCGCCAAACTGTTGGCCCGAACGGCAATGTCGTCTGCGGCCTTTCGGGCGGAGTCGATTCGACCGTCGCGGCGGTGCTCGTTCATGAGGCGATCGGCGAACGCCAGACATGCATATTCGTCAACAGCGGCCTGCTGCGGGCCGGCGAGTTTGAGGATACGCTCGAGATGTACAAGGACAATCTGCATCTCAACGTCGTCGGCGTGGATGCGTCCGCCGAGTTTTACGCAGCTCTTGAAGGCGTTTCAGATCCGGAACTCAAGCGCAAGGCGATCGGACGCACCTTCATCGAGACATTTGACCGCGAGGCGAAACGCATCGGCGACGTCAAATTTCTCGTCCAGGGCACGCTCTATCCCGATGTCATCGAGTCGGTCTCGATCCGCGGCTCGTCGGTGACGATCAAGACGCATCACAATGTCGGTGGCCTGCCGGAGAAGATGGATCTCAAGCTGATCGAACCGCTCCGCGAGCTATTTAAGGACGAAGTGCGGCTGATCGGCCGCGACCTCGGCATCCCGGAGCGTTTGATCGAACGGCACCCTTTCCCCGGTCCGGGCCTCGCCGTTCGCATCCTTGGCGAGATCACTACCGAAAAGGTCGAATTGCTGCAAAAGGCCGACCGGATCTTCATCGAAGAGCTACATAGTTTTGGCGTGTATAATGACGTGTGGCAGGCGTTTGCCGTTCTGTTGCCGATCCAGTCGGTCGGCGTGATGGGCGATTTTCGCACCTACGAACGCACGGTCGCCCTGCGTGCAGTGACCTCGACCGACGGCATGACGGCCGACTGGGCACGTATCTCGCACGACCTGCTCGCTCGGGTGTCGTCGCGTATCACCAGCGAGATCCGCGGCATCAACCGCGTCGTTTACGACATCACCTCAAAGCCGCCCGGAACGATCGAGTGGGAATAGTATCGGCCGGCAGCGAATGATGCGGATATTCTCAGATCGGTTTTGTCCGCTTTTTGCCGCCGCCTCAGGTGGACACGTTCCCAAAACCCGAATACTATTGGAAAGTCTTTTCTTTACCATTAAATTCGGAGTCATCTAAATGACCAACTTCAACTGGCTTCTGGACGGAAGCATTGTCGGGCTTTACCTGCTTGTGACAATGGCTGCGGGCCTCTACGTGCGCAAGTATGTAGGCAAGGTGGACGATTTTCTGGTCGCGGGTCGCGAAATGAACGTCTATCTCGGCATCGCCTCGCTTGCGGCGACCGAGTTTGGCATCGTCACTTGTATGTACACGGCCGAGGCGGGCTATAAATACGGTTTTGCAGGTGCGACGCCGGGCCTGGCAATGGCGGCCTCGATGCTCGTCATCGGCTATACGGGATTTTGCATCAAGCCGCTTCGCGATTCAGGCGTCATTACCATTCCACAGTTGATCGAACAAAAATTCGGCCCCCGTGTCCGATGGGCGGCGGGTGTGGTGATCGTACTCGGCGGCTTGCTGAACATGGGCGTATTCCTGCGTGTCGGTGGTCAGTTTCTGGTAACGATAGTCGGCCTGAAAGTAACGTCATTCAACCTTTTCGGCTATCAGGTCGGCTACCTTGAGGCGATGATGACCGTCCTGCTCATCGGCGTTGCGACCTATACGATACTCGGCGGCATGCTTTCGGTGCTCATCACCGATTTTCTGCAGTTCATCGTCATGAGCGTCGGTCTGATCGCGGTCACCGTTCTCGTCCTGGTCAATGTCGGCTGGGAAAAGATCGTGACGACTGTCGAGGCAAATTACGGTACCGGCGGTTTTAACCCCTTTGTCCATCCGGAACTCGGGTGGCAATACGTCGTCTTTCAGATCCTTCTCAATTTTGCCGCGGTGCTGACCTGGCAGACGACGATCGCTCGCGTATTGGCGGCCAAGGACTCGCGGACCGGTCAGCAGATCTATATGCGGACGAGCTTCTTTTTCGTATGCCGCTTTTTGATCCCCGGCATTTGGGGCATCGCTGCACTGGCGACGCTCGGCAAAATGACCAACTCGCTCGACGCGATGCCGACCTTTCTCGCGACGTTCGTCCCCATCGGACTGATGGGGCTGTGCATCGCGGCGATGCTCGCCGCCGATATGTCCACCGACTCGAGCTATATGCTCTCATGGGGCAGCGTTATCTATAACGACATCATGGCTCCGTTTCGCAAGACACCGTGGTCTGAGAAAAAAGGCATTTTCGTCAATCGCACGATCGTCGCACTGATCGGCGTTTTCCTGCTTCTTTACGGCCTGTGGTATCCGCTCGAGGGCGATGTATGGGCGTATCTCGGCATCACGGGCACGATCTATCTGGCAAGCATCTCGGTGCTGTTGATCTCGTCTTGCTATTGGAAGCCGGCAAACAGCTGGGGTGCGACCGCGTCGATAATCGTCGCAGCGGTGATACCGATCACGTTCCTTGTTTTGGAAAAAACGCCATCCAGCAAGGAATTTGCCAAGGCGATCGGGCCCTACTATTCGGGCATTGCCGCGTATGCCGGATCGGCCGCGGCGATGATAATTTTCTCTCTGCTCAAACCGAAGGGAGGACAAGCAGCATGAGGTACTTTTGGTTGATCCTGACGGTGATCGCGGTCGTGTGGTACACGTTCGTAACCGCGTATGTCGCATTCAAAGGCGTGACGGACATTCGCGAAATGCTTAAGAAATTAGCCGATAAGAAATGATCCGGGCAGTTCTGCTCGTGACGGCCGTGTGACGAAGAACGAACTTCCCACCGAATACTGCGGCCACCGCTCGTGATATCGCCGCCGCCATTCGCCGCAAAACCATTCGGCGTCGCGCGTCGGCACCAGAGCGTAAACACTACCGCCGAAACCGGCACCGAAGGCAGATGCCGCGATCGCTCCCATCTCGCGGGCGGCCGCCTGCAAAAACACTGTTTCGGGCACCTGATTGCCCAGCAGCCGCTCGGCATTTAGCTGCGACCGGTCGATATGTTCGCCGATCTTTTCGAATCTTCCCGCGGCGAGGCGCTCGGCGACGGCCGGAATTATCTCATAGTTCTCCGCATAAAACTGTTCCGCCCGGCCCGCCATTTCGCCAGCCGGAAAGCTGAATTTTCCTCTGCCGGTGGCCTCCAGCACCGCGTCCGGCCCGCGTTCGTCGATCAGAGTGCGGAGCGTGGTTTCGCCGCCGAATGACGCCGTAAGTTCTGTGACCATTCGCGAAACACGGTTGTAACGCTCGCGAGCGTCGCCGGTCTTTTCGGCGACCACGCCGCTCGACGCTACAACGAAGGCGAGTTCGGAAGGAAACGCGAACTCGGCCTCCGGACGTAGCGGGCCGAACGAGAACATACTCAGCCGGTCGTGGTTTCCAAGCAGGATGGCGGCGTGATCCTGGCTGCCGCCGAAAGTGCCGACGCCCGACGAACCCGCAAGCGAGCGAAAGCTGCAGCCATTCTCGATGCACCCGAGGTACTCGGCGATCTCGGCCCCGCCCGGCAGATCTTGTTTATACACCGCAGTTCGGTCGATGCGGTTGACCGACGCCAATGCGGCAAACACCATTATCATCAGCGCGCTCGAGCTTGAAAGCCCGGCGGCCTTTGGCAGATCACTCGTAAACCTGACTGTCGCCCCGCGCGTTATCGCACCAGCGAAATTGCGGGTCAGACGGCTAGCTGTCTCTGCCGCGTAGTTGCCCCAATGCCCGGCGGCAAATTGTGTATTCGCGGTCAGGTCAAGCGATATCGATTCGCCCGTATCGAGGCTTTCGACCTCCAGCATGCGGTCGCTCCGCTCCTCGACGACGGCGCGAAATCCGCGGTCGATCGCGCAGACGATGCTCCGGCCGCCGCAGTAGTCGGTGTGCTTGCCCAGAAACTCAATCCTGCCCGGGATGAATATCTCCATCGCTTATTGATCTTCGCGCTTTTCCAGTATCCGCGACACCGCCGCGATATCGGAACGCGACGACAGGTCGAGCACGCCCTCGTCCGACCTGATCGCGGCGAAATCAACGCCCATCTCATCGATCAGGTATTGGACCGCAGCGGTTATCTCGTACTCGCCGCGCATCGACGGTTCGATCACCCGGCAGGCGGCAAATATCGACCGCGGCATCAGCCAGGCGTTCATCGAGACGGCCGAATCCGCGTTGAAGCTCTCGGGCTTTTCGGCAATGCTGACCAGGCATCCGCGCTCGTCGATCTCGACGGTCGCAAATTTGGCGATCCGCTCAGGGGCGATATTGCTCCGCCTGATGAGGCCGTTGCGGTCAAAAGCGATCATCGCCGGCCGGCCGGCCGCTCGGAGCCGCCGCAGACTCTCGGTCGGATAAAGGTTGTCCGAATTTACCACCAGAAAAAGATCGTCGCTGACCCGGCTCTCGGCGGCGAGCACCGCATCCGCAGTGCCTTTTGCTTCGGCCTGTTCGGCAAAAGTAATGGCCATTCCGCGCGCTCGGCAGAAGTCGCGGATCGCCGAGTGTTCCGGCCCGATCACCAGACATACGTCGCTAAACCCCGCCGATGCGAGATTCTCGACGATCAGTTCGAGCAGCGTTTTGCCTTCGGCAACCGGAATGAGCGCTTTGATGCCGGCATCGGCAAATCGCTGCTGCTCAGGCGTCAATTCCGCACCGGCCGCGGCACGCATCCGCGTTCCAAGGCCGCGGGCCAGTATCACTGCTCTTTTCGTCGTTGATTCCACGATTTATGCGAGAGATCGGCGGATCCGATCCTGTATATCGTACGTTATCAGATGTCGGCCTTCAAACCACGATTTTCCTCATCGAAAGCTCGAAAATAGAAACTTTCGTCAGGGCCTGGTGGTAATATTATTTTTACTGCCCCTATTAAATATATGAACACTATCCGACGCTGCGTCCCGTTCGCTATCCTTCTCGTTTTGGTCATCGGTGTGCAGGCCGGCTTTGCCCAAAAAGGCAAGCTCGATGTCACATACACCGTCGCACTCAAAGACGTTGCCAGTCAGCAGTTTCACGTCACGACCGATATCAAGAACATCGATCAGCCGCGGCTCGATCTCGCTCTGCCGACGTGGGCACCCGGCTGGTACACGGTCGAAAATTATTATAAAAATGTGCTCCGGTTTCGCATCACGGACGCAGCCGGCAAGGTTTTGCCGCTGCGGATGTCGCGCAAACAGACCTGGAACGTCGATACCAAGGGCATCAA
>JAIBCA010000036.1 GCA_019694345.1 Pyrinomonadaceae bacterium
GCTCAAATAAATGTGCAGGGTTCGATCTGTATTTACCTTTTTGACAGTATCGTTTATACTTCTTGAGGTTTGCCCGAACCGGCTTTTTCAGGCCGCGGCGGTGGTTAGCAAACGTCAGAAGGATTTTATACGACGACTCGGTACTAACGAGATCAAGATTTTAGCGGGTCCGAGCACGATCTCTCGATAAATGAGAAATAGGTGCTCCCCGATAGGAAAAGGCCATAACGGCTTTTTCCGAACAGAGATTCCTGCGTGAACTTAACTCAATACTTGTCCAATTGGGATAGACTCCCAAACTCAAGCTTTAAGACCAAAGTGCGCGTCAATGCTCTGCCGATCGAGCTGTAAGCTCGTAGTCTGTGTCCGATCCACATCTCTGACCTAGCATTTAACTACCAACAGACGGGCAAAATTGTAATCCAACTAAAGGAAAGTATTTGTTTGTATGTCAAAAGAAATGATCGTCAGCGTCAACGGACGCGAAAAGAAGATCGCCATTCTGGATAACGGAAAGGTCACAGAATTTTATATCGAGCGTGGCGAGGAAAACTCGGGCGTCGTCGGAAATGTCTATAAGGGCCGCGTGATGCGGGTCCTGCCCGGAATGCAGTCGGCATTTGTCGATATCGGGCTCGAACGCGATGCGTTCTTGTATGTTTCGGACTTTTTCGACGAGGACGAAGAGATCGAACGCGTCGTCATGGAAAAAAATAAGAAAGGCTCACCCGAGGACGCCAAGCGCGAGGCCAACGAGCAGATCGACCGCAGCCGCATCGAACGCGAAAAGCAGATGGAGTCGGTCCAGGAGCTAGCCGAACCGCTCGCCGAGACCGGCGTCGATGTCGTTGTTGAACCGGCGGACGCTCACGAGGCCGAAACCGAACGCGAACCCGAAAAGGGCCGTCGGGGACGTGGCCGGAGTCGCGGGCGCGGCCGCGAGGATCGCGACGAACAGCCCCGTGTTGAGGAACCACAGGCCGAGGAGCCGGCCTTTGAGGTCGAGTTCGACAATTCCGGTTTCGAGCGCATCAGCGACGACGAGGAAAGCACCGGCGAGATGTTCAAGGACGCCTATATGCAGGAGGCGATCCAGCACAAGGTGCGTACCATCGAGTTTGATATGGAAAGCACCGAGGCGGCCGAGGTCGGTTCGCTGCTGGACGCCGTAACTGCCGAGTCCGGTTCGTTCGAGCGTATCGCCGACGAAGATGATGATGCTCCCGCCGCTCCGGCTAAGGGCCGCGGCAAGTCAAAAGCCAAGCCGAAAGCAAAGGCCGCAAAGCAGGCCGAAGCCCCTGCCGAAGCGCCCGCCGTTGACGCGGTTGATACCGACGCAGTTGCCGAGGTGGAGGCCAAAGAAGCAAAACCTGCTGCCAAGCGCAAATCGCCCTCTAAACGCGGAGCCGCCGCCAAGGGCAAATTTACCAAACCGAAGGCCAAAAAGAAGGTGGCCGGAGACGTGCTCGAGGATGCCGAGGCCAGCGAAAAGGACTCGGGCGATACCGCTGAGATGGCCGTTCGCCGTGGCGGACGCGGCCGACGCCGCGGAGGCAAGGCAAAGGCCGACGAGAACGGCGAGTCAATGCCGGATGTTATCGAGGATGCTGACGGCAATGTCGATGACACCGTCGAAACGACCGAGGCAGTCGATGCTGCCGTCGAAGCCGCATCCGATGAGGCCGCTCCGCAACAGGCCGAATCGGCCGATGAACGTGAACGTTCGGGCGATGAGCGTGGCGGGCGGGAATCACGCAACAAACGCGGCGGCCGCGGCCGTGACCGCGACCGGCAGTCGTCAGACCGTCCGTCAGGTGACCGCCCAGCGGGTGATCGCCCCGAACGTGCGGAACGCGGCGACCGAAACGATCGCGGCGGACGCGGACGTAATGATCGCAATGACCGAGGCGGCCGACCGCAGCCGCTGATCGCCGACCTTCTGCGAGAGGGACAGGAAATACTGGTCCAGATCGCCAAAGAGCCGATCGCCAAAAAGGGAGCCCGCATCACGTCGCACATCGCTCTGCCGGGACGGTATCTGGTCTATATGCCGACGATCGAGCATCTCGGCGTGTCGCGAAAGATCGAATCGTCGAGCGAACGCGGACGGCTGCGTACGCTGATCCAGCGGATCCGACAGGATGCCGAGATTCCGGCGGGCGGCTTTATCGTTCGCACGGCGGGCATCGGTATCTCCGAAGAAGATCTGAGAAACGACGCCAAATATCTCGCGAGAATGTGGGCCGAATCGAAAAAGAACTCCGAGAAAAAGCGTTCGCCGGCGATCGTTCATCAAGACCTCGACCTGGTCCAGCGGATACTTCGCGATCAGTTCTCCGATGACTTTACGGCAATCCGCGTGGATAGCGAAGAGGAGTATCTGCGGACGGTCGAGTTTATTAATCTTATCCAGCCGCGTTCGGTCAATAAGGTCAAACTCTATACCCGCGACGAACCGATCCTCGAGTATTACGGCGTCCAGGAAGAGATCGACAAGGCCCTCAAGCCGCGTGTCTGGCTCAAATCAGGCGGTTACCTGGTCATCAATCAAACCGAGGCATTGGTCGCCATTGACGTCAATACCGGTAAGTTTGTCGGCAAGGGCAACGCCCGGCTCGAGGACACGATCACACGAACGAATATGGAAGCGGTCGATGAGATCGCACGCCAGATCCGTCTGCGCGACCTCGGCGGCATCATCGTTCTCGATCTGATCGACATGGACGACCGCCGAAACCGGCACAAGGTTTCGCAGGCACTGCAGGAGGCGCTGTCCACCGACCGCAGTCCGACCAAGGTGCTGTCATTTAACGATTTCGGGCTGATCATCATGACCCGCAAACGTGTCAAACAGTCGCTCGAACGTACGATGTGCGCGCCTTGCGATTACTGTGAAGGCTCGGGCTGGGTCAAATCGCCGACGACGGTCTGTTACGAGATACTCGCCGAGGCACGCCGATTGTCAAAGAACGTCGAGGACGTTCGGCACACGACGCTCCGTGTACACCCCGATGTTGCCCGCTCGTTGCGCAGTACGGAACGCGAGGTGCTCGAGGAGATCGAGGCATACCTTGGCCATATCGACGTCACATCCGACAAGTCGATCCATCAGGGCCAATTCGATTTTGCCTTTGTATAGGCGAAATGGCTCACCACCTAAATGGAAAGAGGCTGTCCCGCGGGACGGCCTCTTTTTATTTATTTTGCAGCAAAAGCCTACATCGCTTGCTCCGAGTTAGAGCTTGATGTCCTTTTTCGCGTCCTTTGCGCTGGCCGGTTTGGCGAAGATCGACTCCGGAATGCTTTTGTTGAATTCGACGCTCTGATAGTTAATGCGGGATGACTGTTGACCGTTGGTAAAGCGGTCGATTATGAACGGTGTCCGCACGCCGTCAACCTCGATGAACTGCGCGTAGCGGTCCTCTTCCTTGACCTCTTCCGAACCTTCTTCGCCGCCGGTTTTGTAGATCGCCTTGACCGGAAGGCCGTCGTCCGCCGAAAACTCAAATTCGACGGTCAAGCCGTCCTTGTAGGTCAACTTGATGACCTCGTTGCGTTTACCGAGCGTCGCGGGGCGTTTGCCGATGTAGGAGATCTCCGCATCACCTTTCCAAAGGCCGCGCAGCAGATTGTCGAGGCTGACGCGAATGCCGCGCTTGAAATTAGCGACCTGGTCCTCGCTCTGGATCTTGATCAGTTCCTGGGCTCCGTCGAATACCCAACCCGTATTTCCGACGTTGGTCTGAATGGTCCGTGTTCCGCCGCCCTTAAATTCCGTCCGCTCCTTGTCCGGAAATACGATCACGTCGACAAAGGTCTGAAACGAGACAACCGTATTCTCCTTGATCACGCTGAACTTGCCGCGACCGATCTGCGACTTGACGTTGAGATAACGTTCGCCGCCGAGATTCTGCACGGCCTTGGCGATCACAGCCTCGGCCTTTTCAGATTGAACCGCTGCGGGAACTGACTGGGCATACGTTGAGGTGACCGCAAGGGCCGCAATTGCGGCGGCGATCACCAATCTGCCGTAATGGCGAAAGATCGATCTCATAATAAAAAGAGGCCTCGGCGAATTTTGTCACCAAGGCCTTTGATGCAAAAAGTAACGCTGCGGTTTAGTTAAGGCTGAAAACTTCGCCGGGCCTGACGACGATCTCGCCGTCCTCGGCGTCCACGACGAACTTCATCGCCAGCTTCCACTCGTTGGTGATCGGCAGCTTGACCTTTTGGTCGATGTGCCTTTTTAAGAACCGGGCACCGTATGCGGCACTGAAGCCCTTTTCGGTCAAAAGGTCCAGAGCGGCATCGGTCACCTCGACGATCTTGCCCTGACGCTCCATCGTACGCTGGATCTTGCCGATGTAGAGTTGGGCGATCTCACGGACCTCTTCTTTGGTCAGAGGCGTGAAGATCACGATCTCGTCGATGCGGTTGCGAAACTCGGGCGTAAACCGTCCCTCGGCAGCCTTCATCACGTCGGCACGGATCTGCTTCATTTCGCCCGAGCCGTTCTGGCCAAAGCCGAGCGGCTTTTCGGACTTTTTGTAGTTTTCCGAACCGAGATTAGACGTCATGATGACGATCGCGTCTGACAGATAGACCTTTTTACCGCGTCCGTCGGTCAGCCAGCCCTCGTCAAAGGCCTGCAGAAAGATGTTCATCAAATATGGCGAGGCCTTTTCAACCTCGTCGAGCAGCAAGACAGTATACGGATTGTCGCGGAGTTGTTCCGTCAAAATGCCGCCGCGTTCCGACCCGACGATGCCGCGGGGCATGCCGATGAGCTTTTCAATGCCGACGGTGCCGTCGCCATATTCGCTCATATCGATGCGGATCATCTTGCTCTCGTCGCCGAACATAAACTCGGCAACTGCCTTGGCCAGCTCGGTCTTGCCGACGCCGGTCGGCCCAAGAAAGAGCAGGACGCCGTCCGGAGCATAGTGGTTTTCCTTGAGCGGCCCCTTGTTGAGGCGCAGCCGCTCGGCAACGGCACGAACCGCATCCTTTTGCCCAACGACGCGTTTGCCGAGGTCGGCCTCCATCGTCGCAAACCGATCTGACGTGTCGCGGTAGATCATATCCTTAGGGATACGCGATTCCTGAGAAATGACATCGATGATGTGTTCCGGACGGACAACTAGGTCGGTCGGGGCATTGATCTCGACCTTGACCGACGCGGTGTCGAGCCAGCCGATCGCCTTATCCGGCAGGTGCAGATTGCGGATGTACTTCGGCGACATCTCGAGGGCCATATTGATGGCCTCGTCCGAGATCTTGACCGAATAATTTTTCTCAAGCCGCGGCCGCACGCCGAGCAGGATCTGCTTGGTCTCGTCAATGGTCGGTTCGTTGACCTTGACCAGTCGAAAGCGCCGGGCCAGAGCCTCGTCCTCGCCGATATACTCTTTGTACTCGGTCATCGTCGTTGCGCCGATGATCCGGAGTTCGCCGCGGGCGAGCGACGATTTGAACATATTCGCCGCGTCGGACGTTGTGCCCATGGCGGCTCCGGCACCGATGATCGAGTGTGCCTCATCGATAAAGAGAATGATGTTGTCCTTTTCCTTGACCTCGTCAATGATGCCCTTGATCCGCTCCTCGAACATACCGCGGAGCATGGTGCCGGCGACGAGTCCGCCCATCTGAAGCTGGACGATGTGTGCGTCGCGGAGCCTGGCCGGTACCTTTTCAGGTTCGAGCTCGATCAGCCGGGCAAGACCCTCGACGACCGCCGTTTTACCGACGCCGGGTTCGCCGACGAGCATCGGCGAGTTTGACCGCTCGCGGTGCGACAGTATCTCGATCATCTGCAGAATCTCGCTTTCGCGGCCGATGGTCGGGGCGATCTTGTCCTGACGTGCAAGCTTGTTCAAGGACACGCCAAAATGGCGAAGGAATGACGGCAGCTCGTACTTCTGCCGGGTCCGTTCTTCTTCCTTTTCACGGGACCGGATCTGGGTTCGGGCGGTCGAGGCGACCTCGTCCGATGGTACGCCCAGATTTTGCAGTACCTCGTTGAGTACACTGCGTTCGTCGTTCGAGAGGACATAAAAAATGTCGCTGCTGTCGATCACGCGTCGGCCCTGCGAACGTGCACGGTCCATCGCCCGCTTAAATAGCTCGGTCGTCTCGGGCGCTATCCGGAATCCTTTGCCGGTATGCTGGCGGCCGTCTTCCATTCGCTTTTCGATGAGCATCTTGACCGAACGCGGGTCGACCGAGAGGTCCCGCATCGTCGCCGAGAACAGGTCGTCCTCCTCGAATGCAAAGGCGTGCATGATGTGCTCGACCGTCACGTAGTTCTGGTCGCGCTTTCGTGATTCGCTCAGCGCAGTCTCCAATACACGCTGCCCGCTTTCACTAAATTTATCCTTGTATGCGTCTATATCTGCCATAAAAATATGTGCTAAAACTCAAGCTCTATTGCCATCGGCCGGTAGAGATAGTGCACTCCTCTTATCATAACATTTTGCTCCGAGCGGGGAAAAGTTAAATTCGGGCCGGCGAGCTATTGGTTCGGTGACGCAGAGGCTGTTTTGCAAATCGGGATCGTCGATCGGCGGGAGCCTGCGGCAGATCTGAGCGCAGTCTCGTACGCGGCAATCGACCGAGAATCTGACATATTGGCAGGTTACATCACTAAATTTGAAAGGCCGCCTGAGTGGACGGCCTTTCTTGTCTCAGAGTTATTTGCACTTGCGGTGCGATTGGATGTCGTAGATGTGTAGATATTGATCATCGACGACAGTGACCTGCAGACATTGCCTGCTGCTGCTGCGCCACATCGTTTTTAGGGTACGGTTTCCGTCTCGCAGCGTATCGACGATACGAAATCCGCGATTACGTGCTTCGGCATCACCGGCCGCACTGCGGAATCCGATAAGGTCATTGATGTTGATCGCCGGGGCAGTACCGCCACCGCCGTTGCCGCCCCACGAATTGTTCGAGTAATAGATCCTCTCTCCGTTCGTGTTGCTAATAGTTACGAATCCATTGCTCACGCGTTCGAGACGCGAAGATTGACCGTTAATGATCAGATCTCCATTGCTGTAGGTACCGTAATTCGGGTTGCCGCCGATGGTCGCGGTAACGGCTCCGCTATCGGTAATAGTAAGCTGGATCTGTGTTCCATTTGGCGCCGTCCCGTAAAAAGTACCGCGTGCCCAGCTCGGCGGACGCGAGCCTGTGTTGCCGCCGCCCCAGCCGCCGCCACCGGAATTCGAGCCATTTCTCGAATAATAGATCCGTTCTCCATTGGAATTGCTGACGGTTTGAAATCCGCCGCTATCTCGTTCTAATCTCGACGAGTTCCCATCTATATAAATGTTCCCGTTGTTGTAGCCGCCATAGCTCATGCTGCCGCCGATGTTTGCCGATACGGAGCCATCATCCCTTAGGGTCAGCTGGATCTGCGCACCGCTCGGTGCAGTTCCATAGAACGTACCGCGTGCCCAGCTCGGCGGACGCTGTTTGTTGCCATTCCAACCGCCGCCGCCCCAGCCGCCGCCGTTGTTATTATTCTGTCCGCAGTCTCGCCGATCTACACTCTTGATCGATTCGTAACGGCCATCGTAGGTCGTTACTACAACGCAGACGCCGCTGCCGCCGTTCCACCAGTTTGAATAGCTCCGGCTACTCCATTTACTATTCTTAACAAATACGTAACCGCGATTGCGCAGAGCATCCTCTCCGCTCGAAGCCCTTATTCCGATCAGATCGGAAACGTCGCCCGGCGTGTTCTGAGCAATGGCTGCGACCGCCAGCAATACTGTCACCAAGATCAAAAACAAACTTTTTCGCATGATTCTCTCCTCAAAACTCAATATTTCGCATCCGAATGAGCGGCGCCGACCACCACTAAGATACATACCGAAGGTCAAATAACACTCAGTGAAGCAATTCTAGCACAACCGTTGTCCTTGGTATTCAATGATCGACGAATTTCCGATCATCGTGGCCGATCAGGCGAGTATGGACTCGATGCAGCCCGCCGACGAGATCTCGGAAACAATAAATTAAGTCACCCTTGAACGGCTTTGTGCCGGTAGAGCGTGTTCGGGTGCCGTGTTGGATCA
>JAIBCA010000112.1 GCA_019694345.1 Pyrinomonadaceae bacterium
CCGGCCTTTATTGCCTGAATGTCGTCGCCCATTCCGGGAACGAGCACGACGACCGACACGTCCGCGGTCTTGACGATCTCGACCTCGTCCTGGCCGACACCGACCGTTTCGACGATAATTTTTTCAAAACCGGCAGCATCGAGGATCGCGACCGCGTCAACGGTCGCACGCGAAAGGCCGCCGAGATTGCCCCGAGTAGCCATCGAGCGGATGAAAATATTCTTATGCAGTCCGATGGTGCCCATTCTGATCCGATCGCCCAGTATTGCACCGCCCGAAAAGGGGCTTGATGGATCAATGCAGATGATCCCGACACGCTCGCCCTGCTGCGTATAATGTAGAGCGAGTTTGTCGACCAGCGACGATTTGCCCGCACCGGGCGAACCGGTCACGCCGATGACAACTGCCTTTCCCGTGTTGGGGAAAATGTCCTTCATCATCGCCGCCGCGGCATCGCCGCCGCGCTCGACAATGGAGATCGCCCTCGCTACTGAGCGGGTTTCGCCGGTTATGACTCGTTCAATCAGATCGTTATCCGCCATCGTAAAAAATCCGAACTAACAGTTTCTCATTCTTTGAGAGGAATGCAAAAAAAGACAGGGCCAATGAGGCCCCGTCCAGATATCGAGTTGTTTCTCAGGCTACATTGCACCCTCGTCAGCCGACGGCCCGTAGATCGACGGCACGGGGATGTCGTTGAGGCGAAGATAGACCGAAAGCTGTCCGCGGTGGTGAATGATGTGGTTCATTACGAATGTACGCATCACCGCGACTTTCGGCAGCGTCATATAGACCTGGTCGCCGTTTCGCATCGTCCAATCGGTCAAAAACGTCTCGTCGGAGGTTTCGGCGATAATGACCTTGGCTTTGGCCATCAGATCGTCGAAAAACGCGAGCAATTGCTCGTTGGTCTCGGGCTCAAACGGCGTAAAGTCCATTGCCGCAAAATCCAAAACGTCGCTCTTCAATGTTTCCTTTGTCCAGCCGAACATTTCAGCGATGTGGACGGCGAGCCGGCCCATTGTCATGGATTTTTCGTGCGGCTTCCAGCCGAACTTGTCCGCCGGGACGCGCTCGAGGACCTGTCGGGTGACCTTTGCCTCATTCTCCAATTCACCCAAAAATGCGCGGGCGAGACGTCCGGCCTCAGTTGCAGTGCTTGTGCTCATAATTCTATTTCTACTCCTAATTTGAATTTCGATCGGATAAAGATTGTAACACAATGTTGCATCAATGCAACACGGGACGAGAGATTTAGTTTCCCAAAGATCATGCCCGCCGGCCTACATCGAGTTCAACAGATTTTTGGCGATGACGAGCCGCTGGATCTCACTCGTGCCCTCTCCGATGGTACATAGCTTGGAGTCGCGCCAGTATTTTTCGGCGGGGTAGTCTTTCGTGTAGCCGTAGCCGCCGTGGATCTGGACACTCTCTTCCGAAACGCGGACCGCGGTTTCGGAGGCGTAAAGCTTGGCCATCGCTGATCTTTGAGTTACCGGTTTGCCGTTGTCTTTGGTTGCCGCTGCCTGCAGCGTCAGAAGCCGGGCACACTCGATCTGGGTCGCCATATCGGCGAGTTTGAACTGAATCGCCTGAAAACCCGCGATCGATTTGCCGAACTGCTCGCGTTCTTTCGCATATTTGACGGCCGCCTCATACGCACCTTGAGCGATACCGACAGACAGGGCCGCGATCGAAATTCGGCCGCCGTCGAGCACCTTCATCGCCTGTAGAAATCCCTCACCCTCGTTCCCGAGCCGATTTTCGTCGGGTACAAAGCAATCCTCGAAGATCACGGAAGCCGTTTCGGATGCTCGCATCCCGAGCTTGTTTTCCTTTTTATCCGAACGAAACCCCTCCATTGTCTTGTCAAAAATGAAGGCCGAGATGCCGCGATTACCCTTTTCCTTGTCAGTTACGGCTACTGCGACGAGCGTATTGCAGGCGATAGCGTGGGTGATGAAATTTTTCGAACCATTCACTCTCCAACCGCCGTCGACGCGAGCCGCGGTCGAACGGGTTCCCGAAGCGTCGGAACCGGCCTGAGATTCGGTCAATCCCCATGCTCCGAAACTCTCGCCGGTCACGAGCGGAACAAGGTACTTTTGCTTTTGTTCCTCGGAGCCGAACATGTAAATGTGGTTCGAGCAAAGCGAATTATGTGCCGCGACCGAAAGGCCGACGGACCCGCAAACGCGGCCGAGTTCCTCGATGATAGTGGCATATTCGACGTAACCCATTGCTGAGCCGCCGTACTCCTCGGGAAAAAGGATGCCCATCAATCCGAGCTCAGCGAGCTTTGGCCGAAGCTCGACGGGAAAGTGCTGGGTTTCGTCCCACTCCATGACGTGGGGCTTGATCTCGCTCTCGGCAAACTCGCGAATACTATACTTGATCTGAAGCTGCTCTTCGGAAAGTTCAAAGTTCATAATTCGATGTATATAACAAACGATTATCATCGCATAATAAATTGTTTTGAGGCAATTGCGGGAAAGGCGGTCACGACGGATACGAGGCTTCGTGTGTCAGGCGAGCAAAGCCGTTGAACAAAACGTGACGCGAAAGGGCCGGCCGCGGGTGTATAATTGCCGTATGGATTGGAAAGAGAACTTACTGACGACCGACCAGCAGATAGGCGAATTGCTCGCCGATACCAGTACGATCGCGGTACTCGGCATCAAGCCCGAGTCGCATGCCGGCCAGCCCGCACATTATGTTGCGAAATACATGCAGGACGCGGGATATAAGATCATTCCTGTGCCGGTGTATTACCCTGAGGTGAACGTGATATTGGGCGAGCCCGTGTTTCGTGATCTGAGCCAGATCCCGGGTGATATCGACCTATTGAATGTTTTCAGGCGATCGGACGACATACGAAAACATAAATTGGAGATCTTGGCAAAACGTCCCAAATACGTCTGGTTTCAGCTAGGTATTCGCAATGACGAGGTCGCCGAAAGGTTGGCCGAAGCGGGCATAAAGGTCGTTCAGGACCTCTGTTTAATGGTCGAACATCGGGCGTTGATGTAGCGGGACGCTATCGTCGAGTTGTCCGGTTTTTTCCGGCCGGATCCGTGCGAATCGATCGAACCTCATCTTCCGTAAGCAGACGTGATTCGCCGACGGGCAGAGATCTGTCGGTGATCGGCCCGATCGAAACCCTCTTTAGCTTGACGACCGAGTGGCCGATCGCGTCGAACATCTTTCTGATCTGCTGATTGTGCCCCTCAAACAAAGTGACCTCGTACCAACCGTTCTTTTCAGTGGACTTCAGTTCCTTTATTTGAGCGGGTGCGGTCTTGAACCCGTCATCGAGCAGGATGCCGCGCCGAAGTTTGTTGATCGCGTTCTCGTTTGGCAGCCCCTTGAGCTTAACTTCATAAACCTTGGAGATCATTTTTGACGATGCGACAAAGTTCGTGAACGCTCCATCATTTGTGAGGATGATCAACCCCTCAGTGTTGTAATCAAGGCGGCCTACCGGATGGAGTTTTACGCGGCTTCGCACAAGGTCGGTCACGAGTTTACGCCCCTCGGGATCAGACGCGCTTGAGAGATATCCTTTTGGTTTGTTGAGCAAAACGTAAACATCGACACGCTTTTGGATCTTAGGGTTGATCAGTTTGCCGCGAACCTTGATGTGATCCTTTTCGGGGTCTGCCTTGGTTCCGAGTTCCGTCACCACCTCGCCGTTGACGGTCACTTCACCGGCCGAGATCAGCTGCTCGGAAGCCCGCCGCGACGCGATCCCCGCCTGTGCAATAAGTTTCTGTAGCCTTTCCTGCATAAAGCTAATTTCACCACACAGGCTCCGGCGACACAAAGAAAGCAACGAAAAACTTAGCTCAACTTTGGCCGCCGAGGTGACGGATACTATGAGACCAGGTCCTCGAAATCCTCGATCGACGGGAGTTCTGAAAGATCCTTGAGGCCGAACTGGACCAGAAATTCCTTCGACGTGCCGTACATCATTGGCCGGCCGACTGCCTCTTTTCGACCCTTTGCCACGATAAGACGCTTATCGAGCAGCGTCTTGATCGCCGACGCGGACTGGACGCCGCGGATCTCGAGTATCTCAGGGACTGTCACCGGTTGTTTGTAGGCAATGACGGCAAGCGTTTCGAGGGAGGCGAGCGAGAGCTTTGCCGAAGGCCGCGTTCGGAGAAATTTGCGGACATCCTCGTGAAGTTCGGTCCGTGTTGCGATCTGCCAGCCACCGGCGATCTCACGCAGCTGGAGCCCGCTGCCGCGTTCGTCATATTCGTTGCGGATCTCCTCGAACGCGGCCTGAATGCTCTCCCGATCTTCGCCGAGCACCTCGGCCAGCACTTTGGTCGATATCGGCTCGTCGGCAACGAAGGTCAGGGCCTCGACCACCGCCATTAGTTCGGCCGGTGTTCGCGTAACCTGTTCCGCGACTTCCTGGTCCACTTCTATGTCCATATTCAGAGTCGTAAAATAAACATCGGCAGTGCATCACCGCCTATCGGGTCCGCGATCTCAGACCTTGCGGATCAAAATGTCGCCAAACGTAGCCTTTTGCGTCAATTTGACGCCTTCTGTCCTGACGATCTCAAGGACCGCGATGAACGCCGTGACAAGCTCGCGTCTCGAGTGCATCTCCTCAAAAAACTCCAACAAACTCACCTCGCCGATCTCGGCGATCCGCCGCTGCAGCGTCTTGATCATATCCGCGAGCGAGATCTCTTCGCGCTCGATCTCCATTTTGATCTCGTCAACGTGGCGGGCGACGATCTTCTGAAAAACGGTCAGGATGTCGAAGACGGTAGCGTCGATCTCGGCATTATTCTCATCAGACTCGATCGCACCGCGTGTAAAGGTCGCTGATTCGATCTCGATGCGCTCGTGCAGCATTCCGGCAGCCGATTTGAATTTCTCGTACTCGAGAAGGCGATCGACGAGCTCTTTCCGAGGATCCTCGATATCTTCGTCGTCGGCCGCGAGCGGGTCGCGGGGCAGCAGCATCTTCGACTTGATCTCGATCAGCGTGGCCGCCATTACGAGAAAATCAGCCGCGACCGAGATGTCGAGCCGTTTCATCAGGCGAATATACTCGAGATACTTCTCGGTGATGCGGGCGATCGGTATATCAAAGATATTCGCCTGTTCCTGCTTGATCAAGAACAAAAGCAGATCGAGCGGGCCGGCAAAATCGCCGATCTTGATCTTGAGGTCCTCGCTTGTACCGCCGACGATCTGTGCGGTCGACTCGCGAAAGTCGAATGTGAATTGTTCCGGATCCGCCTGCTGCATGAATAAGGAATATTAACGCAAAGGGCGCGATTTATCGAATTTGGGCGAGGGAAAAGGACGAGCCGACCAATACACACATGCCATATGCGGTAAAGGGTGAAAAACCGATCGCCGGCGGCCCCGCGATCCCGGGACAGATGCGAATACGGTCCAACTAATATTCGTCATCCGCCGCGTGAGCCTTCAGGTCTGCGAGCGAAACTACCGTGAGGGCAGCTTCGTGAGTCGCCCGCAGAAACACACGAGGTGCCATTCCGGCGTTGAGGGCCTCTCTCCAGCGGAGCATGCAGAGGCACCATTTGTCTCCGGCGACAAGGCCGGGAAACTGATATTGCGGCATCGGGGTTGAAAGGTCATTGCCGACCGCCTTCGAAAACGCCAGAAACTCGTCCGTCGCCTCTATACAGACGGTGTGCCTGCCGGTATCATCGACGCCCGTTCGACAATATCCGTCGCGATAAAACCCTGTCATCGGGTCGGTGCAACAGCTTTCCAGCGGGCCGCCGAGGACATTCTTGGGCTTCGGCGCGCGTCCGTTACCGTTTCCATTGCCGTTTGTATAGCTCATTTTGCACTCTTGTTCTTCGAAGGCGTGCCGGTTACTTCTGCCGACGAAGCTTTTTCGACGGTGTTGCCTTCGGCATTGTCGTTAATTACGGGGCGTTTGCCGTTAACGTAGCGGGAATATGTGACGGTATTGCCGGAGCCGTTAATGACGATGTCCATAAACGCTTCGGTGTTGACCTGGTTGGCGTCGCCGTTGATTATTACCAGGCGGCATGCCCCCTTGACCGTTACCACGGAACGGTTGCCGTTGACCATCAGACGGTCAAATGTCTTGCAGGTGACCGACTCCTTTTTGTCGCCGCCGCTGACACTGATGGTCGTTCCGACAGTGGCCGTATCGACGGTTACCACCTCTGAAGGATCGATCGGCGGTTCAGCAGGTGTCGGCGACATGGTCGGCGTCGGTGTGCCGGAAAACTTTTCCATCTCGCGCTTGGCGGTATCGCTGCGAAGGTCGCATCCTGCGACGAACGCGGCAACGGTCAGAAAAAACAACGCGGGCACGATCCTCATATTTACCTCGATCTACCTTTTGCCGATCAGCTCAAGGTTGCCGATCAGCTCAAGGGCTTTTTCGATCGGCCGTGCGACGACCGCACTGTTGCCAACGACGACGATCGGACGGTTCAACAAGCCGGGATTAGCAACGATCGCCGCGATCACCTCGCTCTCGGGCGTCTCGGCCGAAAATCCAAGCTCCTTGAATTCCTTTTCCTTCTTCCTCAGCAGTTCGAAGGCAGGAATGCCGAGTTTTGCCACCAGGTCGCTGACGATCTCGACTGTAAGCGGTTCATTGAAATAATTTACAGACTCAAAATCAATGCCGTTTTCACGAAACAGCGTAGCCAGATTGCGGCACGTCGTTCAGGTCGGCTTTTCGAACACTCTGATATTCATCTATTTGATCCCCGTTTTGTGATAAACGTCGGCAAGAGTTGCCGACGAGATCGCTCTGGCCTTGTCGGCACCATTTTTCAATATCTCGGCAAGCTCCTTGTCCGAATAGTGATTTACGCGATCCTGGAACGGCCGAAGATACTCGACGGTCGCCTCGGCGAGTTCGCCCTTGAACTGCCCATAGCCTTTGCCCTCGAAATGAGCAATGCACTCGTCGCCAGACTTGCCGGTTACGAGTTGGTAAATGGTCAGCAGGTTGTTGATCGCGGGCCGCGATTCGTCAAAGGTGATGTCGGTGCCGCTGTCGGTCACGGCGCTTTTGATCTTTTTCGTGATGGTTTCGGCCGAGTCCATCAGAAAGATCGCCCCTTTTAAGTTCTCATCCGACTTAGACATCTTCTTCTGCGGGTCCTGCAGTGATTTGATGCTCGCACCGGCCTTGGGAATGTATGGCTCCGGGACCTTGAACGTCTCACCAAAGTCGCGGTTGAACCGTATCGCGAGGTCGCGGCTGAGTTCGAGATGCTGCTTCTGGTCCTGCCCGACCGGGACAAGATCGGTCTGATAGAGCAAAATATCCGCCGCCATCAGGATCGGATACGTGAACAGGCCGACGCCCGCTCGTTCCGCATTACCCTTTCCCTTGTCCTTGAACTGCGTCATTCGCTCAAGTTCGCCCATTCGGGCAATGCAGGAGAGAACCCATGTCAATTCGGCATGTTCGGGAACGTCAGATTGGATAAAGATGGTCGCCTTGGCCGGGTCAACTCCGGCGGCGAGATAGATCTTTGCGAGGTCAAGCGTCTTTTGCCGCAGGCCGTGCGGATCCTGAGGCAGTGTTATCGCATGAAGATTGACGATGCAGTAGAAAGACTCGTATTCGTCCTGCAAAGCCACCCAATTTTTGAGTGCGCCAAGGTAATTGCCGATATGAAGTTCACCGGTCGGCTGAGCCCCGCTGAAAATGCGCTTTTTCATAAACTAGAACCAGGGTGTCAGGAGCAGATACTGCACGAACGAGAAGACCGGCCTGATAATCACACCGATCACACCCCAATAGACCAACAGCATCAAAATGAGAAATCCGTACTGCTCAAGCAATTGGAAAACGGGCTGAAAACTCTCGGGCAGAAAGGTCGAGAGCACCTTGCTACCGTCCAGCGGCGGGAACGGCAGCAGATTGAACACCGCCAACGACACATTGAGCATTATCATGTACTGCAGGAGAATGATCAGCGGCTTCATCAAACCCGTATCGATATTCGCCGCGGTGATCACGTTGAACTCCAGCAACAGTTTGAAGATCAAAAAAGAAATGGTCGCGAGGATCAGATTTGCCCCGATACCGGCGATCGAGACCATGACGTTCGCCTGTTTGTACTTGGTCCATTTTCGCGGGTTTACCGGCGTCGGTATTCCCCAGCCGATCAGCGGGATGTTGCCTAAGGCTCCGCCGACAGACCCAAGAACAAACCCGAGGATCGGGATCAGCAGTGTGCCGATCGGGTCAGTATGTTTGACCGGATTGAGCGTGACGCGCCCAAGCATGTACGCGGTATCGTCGCCGTATTTGTATGACATCCAGGCGTGCCCGGCCTCGTGCGATGAGATCGCCAGCAGCAGAACCACCAAATAAATGACCAAGTGGCTGATCAGATTGACGATGTCGATATCACCCATATTACTGCTTTTCCGCCTTTCCGGCCCGCTCGGCCGGGCAGGGAATTCCGATTGAATTTAAGCCTAAATTGTGCCATTCTTTTTATTCAAAATAAAATCGGCAAGACAGAATCCGACGGTCGGTAAACGGGTTGGCCGGCATAGTTTATGAAAGATCATATCGTGTGCATCGCGAGCGAATTCAAGGGCAACGAGTTTCTTGAAGAAGCCCAGAACTCGGGTTGGCACGTTACTCTCGTTACGCGTAAGAAACTGCTCGATTCGCCGTGGGCATGGACGGCGATCAATGAGGTCGCAACGGTCGATGACAATGCCCAGCCGGTCGATTACGTGCGGGCAGTGACCAACCTGGCGGGTTCGCGCGCTATCGACCGCATCGTCGGGCTCGACGAATTTGACGTTATTACGGCTGCCCTCGCCCGCGAGCATATGCAGATCGACGGAATGGGCAGTTCGTATCTGCGCCGGTTTCGCGACAAATTGACAATGCGAAATTTGGCGGCCAAAGCGGGAATACCGTGTCCGGAGTTCATCGGTGCGTTCAATGCCGAAGCGATCGACCGCTTTCTCGCAACGGTTCCGGGGCCGTGGATCGTAAAGCCGCGTCACGAGGTCTCGGCATTCGGCATCCGCAAATGCGAGACCGCCGAAGAGGTCTGGAATGTTTTGAATGATCTGGACAACCGCAACAACTGGCGCGATCACCCGTCACAATTCGTTATTGAACGCTTTATCGAGGGGCGTGTGTTTCACATTGATTCGGTCGTCAATAACGGCAAAGTAGTGGCGTGCGGAGTCAGCCAATACGGCACGACGCCTTTCAAAGTGTCGCACTACGGCGGCGTTTTTACCTCGTCGATCGTGCCGTACAGGTCGCGGCAGCGAAAGCAGCTGGAGGTCCTTAATCGGGCATTGCTGATGGCTTTCGAATATGAGCGCGGCGTCTCGCACGCGGAGTTTCTGCAGAGCGACGAGACGGGCGAGTTTTACCTTCTGGAGGTTGCATGCCGTGTTGGCGGAGCGTATATCGCGAATGTGCTTGAACAGGCCTGTAACTTTAACCTTTGGCGTGAATGGGCCAAGCTCGAGACCGCGACAGATGAGCGTCCGTACAAACTACCCAAACTCCGAAAGGAGTTTGCCGGGATCACGCTCGCTCTTGCAAAAGTCGATGAACCTGACACTTCGCACTATGATGACCCCGAGATCGTATATCGCGTTAATAAGCCCAAACACGTCGGGCTGATCTTCTGCACCGGCGATCAAAAAAGGCTCGAGGAGCTTATGCAAGCCTACACCGAAAGGATCACAAATGACTTTTTGGCGGTTGCTCCGGTCAAGGAGCGTTATGACGACTGAACCGTTTTTTGATCGTTCGCTGCATTCCTTTTCATTTACCTGCCGGTGACGTATCCTAGGTCTTTTTATGTCACCGCAAAATGGCAATTCAATAGACCCTCCGTCGATCCTTGAGCACGATCTCAACAAGCACTTTCCTGAACTATTAAAGTTTGAATCGACAAGCGAACTTCATCGGTCGGAGCTATGGAACGAGATACGGGCCGAGGCGGAGCGTGTACTGAACGCGGTCGTCGGCGAGAATTTTGCCGAAACAGGTTCAGATCCGGGATCGGAGGCGGTCAAGGCTCTCGCCTGGAATATAGAGCGGGGCAATGTTTACGACGGCATTGTCGATGCTCTGAAGAACCACGAGAAGCTGAGGGACAAGGACCTCTTACTGCTGACGGAGCTCGACTACGGCATGGCCCGCAGCGGCAACAGGTTCGTGGCACAGGGCATTGCACGCGAACTTAAGCTCAATTACGCATTTGCACCGGTTTATGTCGCTCTGCAAAAGGGAAGCGGAGTTGAATCCGAGGTCGAGGGCGAAAATACGCTCTCGATACACGGATTGGCGATGCTCTCGCGCTACCCGATGTCAAATGTCCACGCGGTGCCGCTGCCGAACGGCAAGGATAAGATGTGGGGCAAGGAAAAGCGCCTCGGCAGCCTTCGGGCGTTGTTCGCCGACATCGATCACCCGGCGGGTAAGTTTCGAGCGGTTACGGTCCACCTCGACGCACACTGCTCACGAGCCCATCGACAAATGCAGATCAAGATCGTGCTCGATCATCTCGATACTCTGCCGCCGCTGCCGGTCATTATCGGCGGCGACTGGAACACGACGACATTCAACTCGCAGAGCTCGACCCGGGCAATTATGGGTTACTGGCGGCGTGTTATGATGGGCCCGAAAAATGTCGCGAAGAATCATCTGCCCAACCCCGAGAGGTACTTTGAGCGCAATCTATTTACGATGCTGGAAAAGCGGGGATACGATTACCGTTCGTTGAACGAGGTCGGCGCCGGGACGCTGCATTACCACATTGAGAGCATTGAAAAGAACACGAACCTGCGTGATTGGGTGCCGGAATGGTGCTTTCCATTTATCTTCTGGGCGGCAGGACGTGTCGGCGGGACCGTCTCAGGCAGGCTGGACTGGTTCACGGGGAAGGGAATTGAGATAGCCCCGGGTACCAAACCTCAGACGATCGGTGATCTGGTTGACGAAAGCGGGACACCGCTTTCGGATCATGACGCGATCGGGCTCGACTTTGTGACCAACTCTTGATGGAAACTGCAATATTTCCCTCATTTTGGGGAAATGAAGCGGCGATCCTCAGGACGCTCAGCGATTTGAGAGTTTCTTCGTTCAAATGGTAAATTGAATGTATGGAAGTAGCATTTTGTCAGACACTCAGCTTTAACGCTGATACATTCGAATATCAATCTGTCTCGTCGGATAACGGAAACGCGACGATCATCAAGTTTGCGGTGGATGAGAAACAGGTCAGCCCGGGCGATGTCGTGGTGGTGCTCGGCGGCGACGAGATCGTTTTTCACGGCATTATCGGCAAGATCGAAAACGGTGAAGCTTATGCCTCTGACCCGAAGGGGTCGCTGTTGCCGGCCGGGGTTCAGTAGAAAAGAGAATTAGGGGCGACGAATTGAAAATGAGCGTTTCTCTTGAAATTTTGCCTTTTCAATTCTAAACTTTGAAGTAAGTTTGGGGATGTAGCTCAGCTGGGAGAGCGCGGCGTTCGCAATGCCGAGGCCAGGAGTTCGATCCTCCTCATCTCCACCAAGACTCTAAAAGACGGGCTTTTGCTCGTCTTTTTCAATTGCGAGGTCGAAAAAAAATCTTTCGTCCAGACCCAAAATATGCGATTATCAGCTTATGAATGATCGAGAGTTGCTCCAGAAAATTGTGGTAAACCCCAAGATAATGGTCGGAAAACCAACGATTAGAGGAACACGATTAACTGTCGAGTTCGTGCTGGGTCTCTTGGCTCACGGGGCGACGCCCGGCGAGATCGTGGAGGAGTACGACGGGTTGACCATTGAGGACATTCACGCCTGTCTGCTTTTTGCGGGGGAATCGCTAAGCAGGACGGAATTTATGCCGCTGGTTTTGGAGACTGCGTAGATGCGGTTTTTGGTGGACGAATGCACCGGCCCGCGGGTCGCTAAATGGCTTCGTGATGAAGGTCACGAGGTCTTTTCTATTTATGACGACGCAAGCGGCATGACCGACGATGAAGTGCTCGCGAAAACGCTGTCAGAGAACCGGATCCTGATTACCAACGATAAGGATTTTGGTGAGATGGTTTACCGAAATCAGCTTGAACATCAAGGTATTATATTTCTTCGGCTGGATGACGAGCGTTATGCGAACAAGATCGAGGTCTTGCGAAAATTGTTGGAATCCTACGCCGACAAGCTTAACGGAAGGTTTGTAACTGTGACCGAAACGAAGGTACGGATCGGCGAGGAACGATAGCCATTTGTGTTAACGCTTTTTTTCGAAATTCTTTCGAGAATGAATTTCGGCAAGGTCGAGGCTAGGAGTTCGATCTTCCTCATTTCCACCATAACTCTAAAGGACGGGCTTTTGCTCGTCTTTTTCTTTGTCATGGTTTGCTTCAGATTCTTCGACTTTTTGGGCATTCGTAATTTCGGACGATTTTAGAGCGGCAGTGAGTTCCCAGAGCTGGTATAACGTATTCATCCGATTTGTAATTGCCTCGGGCGACATATCAATCTTCATTGTCCATACCTCGTAGATATTCAAGATCGATCAGATCCTTTGGTCTTCCGGCGGCTTCCTTCATAACGATCATTCCGGCGGCCGAGACCACTCGGTATTCACCATCTGTCCATTTTACCAAACGGCGGTCTTTCCACACCTCTGCATATTTTTCGGTGGCGAGAATGAGATCAGGGGTGATCAGTTCTTTGGTCGCTTGATCGATCTTTGAAATACGACGAATGAGTGTTTGGCCTTTGTCCAGATCACGCGGTGGTCCCTGGATATCAAATCTGCGGGAACATGCCGTCTCAAGAACCGCTTCAAGATCCTCGAAGAGAATGATCAAGTCGATATCGATCGTCGTCCTGAGAAAACCGTGTATCGCCATCGCCCAGACACCGCAATCCACCTAATCGAGTCCGCGAGCATTGAGGCCTTCGGTAATGCCGATAAATTCGTCGAATAATGTCGTCATCCCGGTAATAATAACGCTAACCGTTAATGCAGCGTAGTCAATATTCGCCCCACCGGATAGACCCCGACCTTTTGATTTAGGAAATACGGCGAACGTTCGTAAAAGAAGTTGAGTCTCGCCCGCGGGTTTTTGGCGAATGCGGGGTCTTTCAGGCGTTCGTCGAACTCCTTTTGCAGATTCGGGTCTTTGGCGAGCATTTCTTTCGCAAGTTTTTCGATCTGGTAGCCTTCGCCGTATTCCTTTTGTTCGAAGATAGAGTTGAAAAATCCCCAGTAAACGAATGAATCAGGCCCAGCCGGTTCGAGCAGGTGGATAGCGACGTTTGCATTGATCTGCGCGGTCGGGACGATAACCGACCCGGCCCTAAAAGTGCGAGTCTCGGTGTACGCGACCGGTTTACATGCGAGTGTGATCCGATTTTCAAAGGAATTGGTTGACCATTTGGGCTCGGTCAGTTTATAACTTTCGACGTTGTAGGCCTGATCTTTCTTGAGCCGCTCAAATTTGATCCCGTGTAAATCGAGAACTTTGATCACATCCGTGTATTGGGGCGGGATGATGTAATAGAGCGGCGGTGCGGCCGATCGGTCGACCTTTCCCTCATCAAATCGCGGGATCGTGATGTTGAGCGGTTTGGTGCCATAAACGATGCGCCTGGCTCCCGAGATCGGGCTCTCGTCGATCTTATATTCGATGCCCTTAAATTCCAGCGGCGTTGATCTGTCAGTGACCGAAAGCGTCAGCGGGAACTTGGCGTTCGGGTCAAACGATGTGCCGCGAGCGACGGTTTCTGCGTCGGCGGACCGGTTTGCCGCAAAAAGTGAAGCCTTGGCCCCGCCGATCTCCTCGACGAAATATCGCAATGTGTCGTAGGTGCCGCGGACGCGGGAACGATATGTCTTGTAAACGTGGGTTTCGATCAGCAGGCCGGCTCGATTTCGGAGCGGCGTATAGCCGGTCGCATACTTTGGTGTCGGAATGAAAGTGGCAATTCCACCGGTGACCTCGCGTCCGGCAAACTCGACATAGTGCGTGAGCAGATTGCCTTCCTTTTCGACCTTTGGCACGACCTTTCCGTCAAAATGCTCGTCCATCCAGCGTTTGATCGACGGCGAAACCTCCTGAAAATGGGCGTATTCGTAGGTAAGATTGTATTGAAAGTCAGCTCCGTCGGTAACGTGGCAATCGACAAAAACGTCCGGCAGCCAGTGGTTCCAGAGCTTTAGCCATGCACGCGTTTCCGGGGCGTCGGCTTTCATATAGTCACGATTGAGATTCAGATTCGAGGCGTTTGCCCGAAAGCCCATCTCGTCAGGGCCGTTTTGGTTCATACGCATGAACGGCGACCGGTTTTCGTGGCCGTCAACATTGTAAATAACCTCGAAAAGGATCACCACGTCCTTCAGAAGCGCCGCCTGCGTTTTGGTGATGGCGATGTCGCGAAATAGTGCGAGGCCCGCGTCTTTACCGTCGATCTCGCCGGCGTGGATGCCGGCCTGGATGAGCACGACGGCCTTGCCCTGTTTGCGAGCGAGCTCCGGCGTAAAGGCCCCACCGCTTGCGGCGATCAGCAACGGCATTTCACGCCCTTCGCCGCTCGTACCGTAGGTCTGATACATGACGATGCCGTGCGAAGCCGCCGCCAGCTTTTTGCTGAATGCAACAGCCTCGGCATACGTGCCGGTTTTCGCGTAATCGGTCCTCTCGGCAGCTGTCTGCCATTCCTGTGGGACATTTCCCATCGAACTCTGAGATAACGAGATGACCGAGGTCAGGATCATTAACCAAAAGACGCCAAGGATCTTTGCCAATTTCATATGCGTGATTATACGACTATTGCCGGTCGAATCTGCACTGGCGGGCGAACGATAATGGCAAGAACGGGGGCTGCGAACGCGATCTCGAATTAAGCCGATGACGGGGATCGGTCTTTGCGGAGGGCATAAATTGCCAGTGTCGCCACAAACGCGAGGCCGGCGGCGATGGTCACACCGTAGAATGCGAAGGTATAATCGCCGCCGTTACGGTCAGCGAGATAGCCGGTGATGCGGCCGCCGATCGCGGCTCCGGTGACTTCGATCAGCGTGATGAGGCCGAGGATCTTGCCGATCTCGCGACGACCGAAAAAGTCAGCAGCGAGCCGCTGGAGCAGTACGAAAGTGCCGCCGTACCCGATCGCGAACGGCAGCAGAAAATAAAGTGAATTCTCTGCGGTAAGGCCAAGCAGCACGAGCGACGCCGCGAACATCAGCAGTGAGCATCCCACCATCACCCGAATCGCCCGAAATTTGTCGCTGAGCGTCCCCGCAAGGAATTTGCCGCCGATACTGATCGCAAAAAGCGCCGATTGGGCGAATGCGGCTGTCTCGGCCGACACACCGATCTTAGGCGTTTGCAAATAGAGAATGAACTGTTGGCTGGTCACAAAAATGGGGTAGAAAACGAGTGCCGCACAGACGCCAAATGCCCAAAAGAGCGGTTCGCGAATTGCTTCGGCCAGCGTCATGCCGTTGGCGGCGTCGGCGTCGGTTACCGTTGCGGTATTTTCGACGGGTTCTTTGATAAAAAATGCAATAGCCGGAACCAGAATGAGCCAAATGATCGAGGTCAGAGCGATCATCGCAAATCGCCAGCCGTAACGAGTTATCAGTGGGGCCGCGACCAGCGGGATCAAGGCTCCGCCGAGGCTCGTTCCTGTCAATACTATACCGAGTGCCGTGCCGCGGCCCTTATCGAACCAACGGGAAACCAATACGACGCACGGGGCCACTCCGATGAACCCGAGCGACGCTCCCATCAGTGCTCTCGCCGCGTAAACGACCTCGGCCGACGAGGCCTGCGAGTGGATAACAAGGCCGCCGCCGAGCAGCACGCATCCGATAAGCATTACCGCCTTCAGACCGGTTCGTGAGATGAACCAACCGCCGATCAGCGAGAATACGCCCGAAAGCAGAAAGGTGATGTTCGCCGAGTTTCCGATAAAACTCTCGGCCCGAGAGGCGTCGATCGCACCGATGTCAACAAAATCCTCGCGGATCGGCTTATAAAACGGCGGCAATCCGCCAATTGCCAGCCCGTTGCTTACCACGAGTGAGAGAATGGCGATCGCGACGATCACCCAGCCGTATCTTTTCTGCGGTTCGGTCATAGCAATATCGCGCCGCCAGCGTCACGGTTCGAAATGGTTCAATTAGGGCGGAATCCGTTATCTAAAAACGCTTGTATCGTTGGACGTATTCCTGAGGTTCGATGTTCGGGTCGAGCCTTGCGTCGGGGATCGGTTCACCGGCCTTCAGCGCCAGCGGCAAAACGCCGGCCCACACGTTGAGCGAATAATCGGCTTCGTCATCGACCGGGTCGCCGGTGCGCATTTTGGCCGAGGCTTCGTTTATCGGCAGCCGAAGCACGATAGTTGCTTTCAACTCAAGGTCGGTCGGCGGCCGAACGTCGTTCCAACGACCGGGGATGAGATGTTCGGTAAATGACTCAAGAGCCTTTCGCTTTTCATCATCGCCGGTCACCATTTCGGCGTTGCCGATGATCACGATCGAGCGATAGTTGATCGAATGGTGAAACGCCGAGCGGGCCAGAACCAAACCGTCGATCAGCGTGACCGTGACGCAGATGTCAATGCCGTCAGCCAGTGACCGCATCAGGCGGCTTGCCGACGAACCGTGAACGTAAAGGTCATTGCCGACGCGGCCATAGGCGGTCGGAATAACGTACGGCTGCCCGTCAGCGACAAACCCGACGTGACAAATAAAGGCCTCGTCCAGGATCGAGTTTATTACCTCACGGTCAAAGTTGCCCCGTTTCGGGATGCGTTTTAGCGTGGTCTTGTCGGTTGGTTTTAGCTTGTCACTCATAGAGCTTTAAATTTAAGGTCAGCCAAGAATAACATTGATCGGGACTAGGAAATCCGTGTCGCAGGTCACAATTTCGCACAAATTTCTATTTCGCCTCCATCCAATTGTCTCCGACGCCGATCTCGACCACAAGTGGGACGTCGAGTGTCGCGGCAGCCTCCATTTCACGCTTTATGAGTGTTTTGGCGGTTTCAATTTCGGATGCCGGACCCTCAAACAGCAGTTCGTCGTGGACCTGCATGATCATTCGGGTCTCGAGTTTTTCAGCGTCCAGTGCTTGGGCCACGCGGATCATCGCGATCTTGACGATGTCGCTGGCGGTGCCTTGGATCGGCATATTGATCGCTTCGCGTTCCGCCCTTGAGCGGACCGCGAAATTGCGGTCGTTGATCGACGGGAAATGCCGACGGCGGCCGAAAAGGGAGGTAATATAGCCCTTTTCGCGAGCCTCGACGGGCGTTCGGTCCATATAGTCGCGAATGCCCTTGTATGTCGCAAAGTAATCGGCGATCACCTGTTTTGCCTCCGAGCGGCTGATGCCGACCCGCTGCGACAGCCCAAACGCCTCAACCGCATAGGCGATGCCGAAATTGACGATCTTGGCCAATCGTCGTTTTTCCTTAAGTTCCTTCTCGTCGGTTGCGCCAAAGACGAGCCTTGCGGTTTGCGAGTGGATGTCTTCGTTGTTCCTGTACGCCTCGAGCATTCGCGGGTCTTGGGTAATATGGGCGAGGATGCGAAGCTCAAGCTGGGAATAGTCGGCCGAGATAAGTTTATTTCCCGGCTCCGGGATGAACGCTTTGCGGATCTGCTGTCCCAACTCGGTACGAACCGGAATATTCTGCAGATTGGGCTCGGTAGAGCTCAATCGCCCGGTCGCGGCGACGGTCTGGTTGAGAGTTCCGTGCACACGGCCGTCGGAGGCGATCATTTTCGGCAACGCATCAGCGTACGTCGCACGCAGTTTATCGAGTTCGCGGTAATCGATGATATGCCGTGCGATCTCGTAGGTTTCGGCCAGTTCGACGAGGACGTCGTGGCTCGTCGATACCTGGCCCGTGGCGGTCTTCTTACCGGTTTCGATATTGAGTTCGCCAAACACTTCGCCGACCTGTTTTGGTGAGCCGATGTTGAATTCACGCCCCGCGATCGCAGTGATCTTTTCCCGAAGTGATGCAAGTTCGGTCGTAATGTACTCCGAGAACCTTGTGAGGCTCTCGCCGTCAACTTTCATTCCCGCCAATTCGATATCGGCAAGGATCGGGATCAGCGGCAGCTCGATCTCGTCGTACAGCTTTTCCAGGCCGCTGTCGCGGAGCTTTGATCTGACGATCGGGGCAAGGCGAGCGACGAGATCGGCAGACTCACAGGTGCGGAAAACAGCGTCGTCAAATCCCTCGGGTACCGTGTGGGCAGCATCAACATCTGCATAGATCTGAGCCAGAAAGGCGATCGGGTAACTGGTGCGTGTTGATTCGAGCAGGTATGCCGCGATCAGCACGTCGTCCTTGATGCCGACGGGCCTGATCCCGAGGCCCAGCAGTGACCCGAGATTGCGCTTTTCGTCGAAAACGGCCTTGGCGAAGTTCTCGCTTGTAAGAACATAGTTGATCTGGCGAATCGCCTCGATCCGGCCGCCCGAAAATCCGTCAAGGTCCACGTAGAACGCCTCGCCGTTCCCGAGTCCGAACCCGATGCCGTGCGGCGCCGGTTTTTCGAAACAGCTGGCTTTTTCGTTAGCGTTCGAATCGTTGACGTGGTAGCTCCACTGCGGTGTCTCGATCAGCCGGCCGATCATCTCGTCGAGCGAATTGCTGTTGTCGACGACCGAATAACGGGCGAAAACACCGTCCGCGTTTCTGGGCTTCGTGTCAAAGAGCCCGCCATCATTTGTTGATCCTGCGGGGGCGGCGAAAACTCCGGGACCCGAGAATTCGTTGGTAAGTGTCTTGAACTCAAGTTCGCGAAACAGCTCATAAGCGAGTTGGCGATTAGGCTCTCGGGCCTTGAGTGAATCGATGTCAAGGTCTATCGGTACCGAAGTGTGCACCGTGGCGAGTTCGAGCGACTGTTTGATGATCTCCTGATTGTTCTGCAGGCTCTCGCGATATGTCTTGTGAGTGATCTTGTCCGCATTGGCCATCGCCTCAAGGGCCGAACCGTACTCAAGCACGAGCTTGAGAGCACCCTTTTCGCCGATGCCCGGAGCGCCGGGAATATTATCGACGGCGTCACCCATCAACCCGAGCAGATCGATGATCTTTTCAGGTGGAAGGCCGAACTTGTTTTTGACCCAGGCCTCGTCGCACCATTCGATCGGCGGCACCGGCACTTTTCGCTTCAAATTTTGCGAATTTTGCCGCATCGCGACGATGTACGGGTCGCGAACGAGCTGGCACAGGTCCTTGTCGTTCGAGACGATCACCGCCTGCATCCCCTTTGCAGCGCATTCGTTCGCGAGTGTGCCGATGATGTCGTCCGCCTCATATCCGTCCATTTTCAGTATTGGGATATTGAACGCCTCGCAAACACGGATGATGTACGGAAGCTGCGATGCGAGGTCGTCGGGCATTGCCTCGCGGTTCGCTTTGTACGCCTCAAATGAATCGTGGCGAAACGTCGGAGCCGCGGTGTCGAAAACAGCCGCCACATAGTCGGGCTTTTCGTCGTTGAGCAGCTTGCGGAGCATATTGGTAAACACAAAAACAGCTTGTGTCACCTGGCCCTTGCTGTTGTGCATCGGCTCCTGGCGCATTCCCATCGGGGCGAAGAAAGCGCGGAATATATGCGACATCGAGTCGATCAGGAATACTCTTTTCATCGTGGCTTAACCTTAATATAAAGCTGCACATCGGCACAAGCTTTGACCGGTCGTAACCGGATCACGGACCCGAACATCATTTCGGCCGCCATTCGCCGCATCGGGAACATTGTGGTCTGCCGGGCCGGGCTGCGTTTGACACACTTTGCGACGTACGATATTCTTTACGTTCGCCTGCAGTCAGGCGATAGTGCTTGTGTCCGGTTCGTCTAGGGGTTAGGACACCGCCCTTTCACGGCGGCAACACGGGTTCAAATCCCGTACCGGATACCATCTTTTCTTGAAAGTTTTGCATCATAAGACTTTAATAGAATTCGCCGCTCTTCGGCGAATTTTTTAGTTTGGGGGTCAGATGGTCAAGAGATACGCGTTAATTCTGAGTTTTATTCTGTTTGCGTGGTGCAATGTTTCGGCGCAGTCGGCGGTCGACACTCTCTTGGTGCTGCCATTTGAGAACACGTCGGATAAGGCCGAATTTAACTGGGTCGGCGAGAGTTTTGCCGATTCGCTTTCGAATCTGCTGCGTGTGCCCAATCTGAATGTCATCTCGAATGACCAGCGAAAGATCGTCCAATCCAAACTCAGAATCCCGCTCACGACCTTGCCGAGTCTGGCAACATCGCTCAAGCTCGCCCGCGAGACAAACGCCACTATCCTCGTTTCGGGCCGCTACAACATTATTCCGGCACAGGGTGACTCGGCCGCGACGATCAACGTGACGGCAAAGATCGTTCGAGTGAACGAGGGGCGTTTCATGAGCGAGGAAATGCCGGACGGCCGCCGCATCACCCGCGATATCAATCTGAACGACGCGCTTGGCAATCTGCAGTCCGTTCAGGGCCAGATCGCCTACCAGATACTCTATCAACGCGACAAGTCGCTGCCGTTTTCGCAGAATCAGCTGATCGAAGCGGCCAGTAAGGTGCCGGCACGTGCGTTTGAGGCATATATCAAGGGGCTCCTTTCACCGTCGGGCGAGGCACGCGAAAACTTTTTGAAGAACGCGATCCGTCTCTACGCCGAAGTTTCGCAGGACGGCACTTACTCTGACGCCGCGTTGGAGCTCGGTCATCTGTATCTGGGCCAACGCAAGTTTGCTGACGCGATCAATTATTTCGAACAGGTGATCAACACTCAACAGCAGTGCCGCGACAAGGCAAAGGCTGAAAATCGAGCACCACAGTGTAACGATGACATCCTCGCCGAGGCGTCGTTCTACATCGGGCTCGTCCACCTCCAGCAATTTAATTTTGAGCGATCGATAGCCGTTCTGCGTCCGCTGGCCGAGGATATGAAGCTCACCAGCGTTTACAACGCTCTCGGAGCGATCGTCGTTCAGGCATCGCGTGCGGAAAAGAAGAATCCGGCCAGGGCGGCGGGCCTGCTTAACGAGGGAGTCGAGCTGCTAAAAAAGGCTGCCGAAGCGGCGACGGACGACGGCAACGTCAAGTTCAACTACGCGGTTTCGCTTTATCTTAGCGGCAATCTGCAAGATGCGGCCAACCAGTTCCGATCGGCGATCGTTTCGAATCCGCGGGACGGCGAAGCGTACTACATCCTCGCCAAAACCCTCGGCGAGATCAAGGATCCGGCCGCGGCGGAAATGGACAATCAGGCCCGCCGATATCTGACCACCAACAATCGTTACGCCACGCTCGAGACCGAATGGGCCAAGTCCAAGTCGATCAACGGTATCCCGCTGCGGGTGGAACAGCCTTCGCGAAAGGATTTCGTTGCGGTCATCCTCAGTCGAAAACAGGGAGTCTCGGTCCAGCCGCAGATGAACGAATCTGATACCTTACTCGCTCAGGCTCGCACGATGGTCAAAAACGGCCAGGACGACGAGGCGATGGCGGTACTGCGGCGAGTACTGGCGAGCGAACCGATGAGTGCGGAGAGCTATCTCCTATTAGGAAAGATCCATCTTCGTCGCGGAGATATCGATCAAGCAATAAGTTCGTTCAAGACGTCGATATTCTGGGACAACCGGACAATCGAGGCACATGTTTCGTTGGGCAAGATATATGTCGAAAAAGGTGATTGTTTGCAGGCGAAGAACTATGCGGCCTCGGCACTTGAGATCGATCAGGAGAATCAGGACGCAATAGGGTTACAACGATTGTCAGAAAGGTGCTCGAAATAGTATGAAACGGGATGAAACCCGGCATCTACATCGCCCATAAGTTGTAAGACAAACCAAATTCCAAAATTATTTTTGCACGAAAAGCCCAATAAAAATGGGCTTTTTGCGATCTGACCGAGATCTAATTTGACGACAAAAGCGTATCGGTGATATTTGTGGCACGCCATATGCAATAAGGAGAATCGGCTAGCTTGATAATTTGGTCAAGACCCCGCCGCCATCACTACTCCGAGCATGGTTTGCCACTGTGCTTGAACACCTTCCGAGCGTTCCTTCAGTTGTCCTTCCATTAAGAGCCCGGCCGAAAAGGCCGGGCTTTCCTTCTTTAAATCGCCCTTTTACTGTGTTTTGGCGGGATTTGATGAGACATCGTTCATTTTGATCACACCGCAGGGCTGTGCAACCGTGCCTTATATCAAATTGAACGAATGATCGTCCGATCTGACCGAAAATGACGAAAAATGTCATTCTTCCGATGACAAAAAATGCGCCTGCGGATGGTCCGTCCGGTGCCCTGGCCGGGTGACCGTTCAAATTGACCTGAAAAGGCCCGACGATTCTGCTAAAATCAGGCGATGCCCCTCAGCCTCTCAAAATTCCTACCCGACCTGAAAAGTGCATCGCTGGCGATCGCCGCAGCAATTTTGCTGATGCTCGCCTTTCCCGATTTCGAATGGTGGTTCACGGCATGGTTCGCTCTCGTTCCGCTGATGTGGGCGGTGGATCGGGAAAAGGGGTCGGTCGTGCGCTCGTTCGTGACCGGTTGGTTGTTCGGGACGATCTTTTTTTTCGGCACGTGTTGGTGGCTTACGTATGCACCGATCCACTACGCCGGATTTCCGTGGTGGCTGGCGTACTCGGGGATGATATTTGTTGCCCTGATCGTCGGGGTGTTTCCGGCGTTGTTCGCGGGTATTTTGGCGGTGCTTCTGCGAAAGCTCGGCTCGTGGGCTTTCCTCGCAGCTCCTTTCGTCTGGGTATTCACGGAGTTTCTGCGGTATTGGGTGACGGGGAATAACTGGAATGCGGTTGGGTATTCGCAGTTTCTGGGCGGACTTTCGGGGTGGGCGTCGATTGGCGGAGTTCTTTCGGTGTCGTTCGCTGTTGTAATTTACAACCTCGTGGCGAACGGGCTCGTCTTGATTTGTATCGATGTTGTGTCGGCATTAGCAAAAAAGGCCAACGGGATCACAGAGCCGAATGAAACCTCGCCACATGAAGTTGAACAGTCGATGTTCAAACCACTAAACAACGGTTCCGACGACGACCTTAATCCGTTTTTTATGATCGCCGCTCTGGCGGTTTTTGTCATCATCGCGTGGATAACGTCTCCGGTTTACTACAACACCGAAAGTATCAAGTCTACAGTCATCGCTATCCAACCAAACGTCCCGATGAGCGGGCTTGATCTTCAGAAATGGCAGCAGTTGCGGCAGCGTCAGGTCGATCTTGCAGAAGGCGAGATCATGAAACTCAAACGAACTGACGCCCGGGATCTCGTAATTCTTCCCGAGTCTCCGATGAATTTCATGTATGAGGACGACCGGGAGTTTCAGAAATTCATCAACGATTTTGCCCGGCGAAATAATGTCAGTGTACTTTTCAATTCGGCGGAGCCTGATGCGACCAACGGCAAGTATTTTAACTCAGCGGTGATGGTCGGGCCCGAGGGCCGAGAGGTCGGGCAATATGATAAAATCTTCCTACTGCCGTTTGGCGAGGCCGTGCCGTCATTTTTGGATGGGATAGTTCCAGCATTTGTCGGAACATTTTCGTACGGCAGCGAATACGACATTTTGCCCGTGGGCGACGCCAAGGCCGGCGTGATGATCTGCTTCGAGTCACACTTTGGCCAGCTCTCGCGGGAATACGTCCGAAACGGTGCTGACGTGATCATTGAAATGACTAACGACGGCTACCTCGGCCCGACACCGGTGCTGCGGCAGCATTTGGCGAACGCGGTATTCCGTGCGGTCGAGACGAACAGGCCGGTCTTGCGTGTCACCAACGTTGGCATCACGGCCTACATCAACGAACGCGGCCAAGTCCTCGATGAGGCTCCGTCATACCAAGAAGCAACACGCGTCTGGAGCGTGTCAAAAAGCGACGGCTCGCAGACCTTTTATGTGAGATATGGAGATTGGTTTGCGTGGTTGTGTTCGGTGGTGACGATCGGCCTGTTGGGATTATCGATACGGAAACGAAGGGCAGAAACGCGAGTGTCAACGAGCGTGCCGGTGTGATGATCAGACTCGGCACGCTCGTTCACACTTGCGTCTAGGCCACCAGATTTTATGGAACTCACAGAACTGCAAACAAAATTCGACGCGATCAGAGAGAAAGTTACCCAACTTGGGAGGTATCTTTGACGCACCTGCAAAACAGAAACAGTTAGACGAACTGGAACAGCAAATATCGGCTCCCGGTTTTTGGGATGATTCGGACGCGGCCCAAAAGGTCGTCCAACAGCGTTCGCGCATCGAAAAGTCGCTGGCTCGTCAGTCCGGTTTCGAGACGGGCGTTTCGGATGCCGAAGTGCTCTTTGAGTTTGCGGCCGAGGACGCCGATTCGGCCGTGGAACTTGAACCTTTGATAGCGCGTCTAGAGACAGAGGTCGGACTTGCCGAGACCGAGAGCCTGCTCTCCGGCGACACGGACGCAAACAACGCGATCTGCTCGATCCAGGCGGGTGCCGGCGGAACGGACGCCCAGGATTTCGCTCAGATGCTGCTGCGGATGTATCTGCGCTGGTGCGAAAAGAAAGGCTTTAAGGCCGAGATCATTGATGAGCAGTCCGGCAGTGAGGCAGGAATAAAGTCAGCGACCTTTCGGGTGGAAGGTGATTATGCCTATGGCCTTTTGTCGGCTGAGGCAGGCGTGCACCGATTGGTACGAATTTCGCCGTTTAACTCGGGCGGAAGCCGCGAGACGTCTTTCGCGTCTATGTTTGTCAGCCCCGAGATCGACGAGAACATCGAGGTCAAGATCGAGGACAAGGACCTCCGCGTCGATACCTATCGATCGTCCGGTGCCGGCGGCCAGCATGTCAATGTGACCGACAGCGCGGTGAGAATTACGCATTTGCCGACCGGAATTGTGGTAACTTGTCAGAATCAGCGATCGCAGATACAAAATCGGGCGGTCGCGATGCAGGTGCTGCGTTCAAAACTTTACGAACTCGAACTCGAGAAACGGCTCGAAGGAGCGGCCGAACTTGAGGCGACCAAGCAAGATATTTCGTTCGGATCGCAGATCAGGAATTACGTTCTGCACCCGTACCGCCTGGTCAAAGACACGCGAACGAAGCACGAAACGGCTGATGTCGATGGCGTACTGGACGGTGATATTGATGAGTTCATTAAAGAAGTTCTGATGTTTCGAAAACAAAAGGTGCAATAAGAGACTGGCGTTTCGCAATTGCAATCGGACTGCATTTCAATAGTTTGCTATTCACGATGAAGATCTGCCCGACATGCAACGAGATCTACAAGGACGACGACATTAATTTTTGTCTCGCGGACGGCACCACTTTGCTCAAAAAGAAGAGCGGCAAGGCGGCCAAGCACTCCAGGTTGAATGAGGTCATCGCGGTGATCGTCGGCGTTTTGGCGGTGCTTGTGTTTCTGTCGCTGGTGACGAGCAGCCCGGACGACCGCTCATTGATATCGACGGGTGCGGGACTGACCTCGACGCGAAACTGGGTCGGCGTGGTCGGAGCGAACATTGCAGCGGTGCTATTGAGCGGGTTTGGCTGGACTGCCTACCTGATACCATTGTTGATCGGCTTGATGGCGTGGCGAGTGTTTCTGTCGGACACGCTGGTGCCGAGCGTTGCCCGTATCGCGGGCTATATTTTCTTTGCGGTTTCGCTTTCGGGGCTGATCTCGCTTGCCGGCGGTTACGGGGCGATCATCGGCGAGGCTGCTGCTCTGGGGACCGCGTATTTTATCAGCAAAATTGGTGCCGGCATTTTGCTGACGGCGGTACTGATCTGTTCAGTATTGCTCATCACCAATTTTACGCTGACCGGTTTTCTGAGCCATTTTGACGTCGCTTGGGAGAATTTGCGGATACGCATCGACGAATGGCGTGCACGGCGGCGGGCCGAACAGCCCTCGGAAGATCCGGCGAGAAAGCGAGCCGAGAAGCGCCGAGAGAAGCGCGAACATTCCGCCGAAACGGTGCCGCCGACGATCTCGGTCGGTGACGTCGAGGCATTTGCCGCTGCGGCTGCGGCCGGTCAACGTGAAGAGCCGCTGTTCGCCGATGAACCGATCGATTCGATCCCGACGATCGACACCCGCGAAGAGCAGTTTGAGACGCGAAAGGTGCTCGACCCCGATATCGAGAACATCCCGATCGCACCAAAGAAGGCCGCCGACGAAATTGACGAGGAACCGACCGTTGAGGAAGATGAACCGGTCGACGAGGTCGCCAAGCCCTCTGCCCAGGACTACGAGAACTACGTTCTGCCCGACCCGTCTCTGCTTTCCGAAGTGCCGCCTGCACTCACGCACAAGGAGTCGGAACTGCGCGAGGTTGCCGCACTGCTTGCCAAAAAGACCGCCGAGTTTAACGTTCCCGGCAAGGTCGTACATATTTCGCCGGGCCCGGTCGTGACGACCTTCGAGTTCAAGCCGGACGCAGGTGTCAAATATTCGCGTGTGACGGGCCTGGTCGATGATCTCTGTCTCGCTCTCAAAGCTCCGTCCATTCGCATCGACCGTATTCCCGGGAAGGCGTATGTCGGCATCGAGGTGCCGAACATCAAGCGAGAGACGATCTTTCTCCGCGAGGTGATCGAGTCGGCAAAGTTCACCGAGTCAAAATCGCTTTTGACGCTTGGCCTCGGTAAGACGATCGACGGAGCCAAGTACGTCGCCGATCTCGCAAAGATGCCGCACCTTCTCATCGCGGGTGCGACCGGTGCGGGCAAATCGGTCGGCGTCAACACCCTCGTGATGTCGATCCTTTATAAGGCAAAGCCAGACGAGGTCAAGTTCATAATGGTCGATCCGAAGCGGCTCGAACTCGGGTTGTACGGCGACATTCCGCACCTTTCGACGCCGATCATCACCGACCCGAAAAAGGCCGCGACTGCCCTGCGTTGGGCCGTGACCGAGATGGAACGCCGCTACAAGGACCTAGCCGGTTATTCGGTCCGCAACATCGACGGGTATAACGAAAAGATCAAGCAGTTCAAGGCCGAGGGGCGTCTCGACGATAATGGCGACCCATACCGAAAACTGCCCTACATCGTCATCATCATCGACGAGCTCGCCGATCTGATGATGGTCGCCGGCAAGGAGGTCGAAGAGTCGATCACTCGTTTGGCGCAGATGGCGAGGGCGGTCGGCATCCACCTCGTGCTCGCGACACAGCGGCCGTCGGTCGATGTCATTACGGGGCTCATCAAGGCAAACTTTCCCTCGCGAATCAGTTTCCGGGTGTCGAGCAAGGTCGACAGCCGAACGATCATCGACGGCAACGGTGCCGAGGCATTGCTCGGGCAGGGCGATATGCTGTTCCTGCCGCCGGGCAACAGCAATGTGACACGCGTCCACGGAGCCTTTGTCGATGAGCACGAGATACTGAAGGTGGTCGAGTTTGCCAAGGCTCAGGGCCGTCCCGAGTACGACCGGACGATCACCGTCTCGCAGGAAGAGCTCGAGGACGACGGCGAATTGCCCGGACGCCGCGACCCGCTCTTTCACGACGCTCTCAAGTGCGCGGTTCAGGCAAAGCGCGGTTCGACCAGCCTGCTCCAACGTCACCTGCGGATCGGCTACGGCCGTGCCGCCGCCATCCTCGACGCGATGGTTCGCGAAGGCTTTATAGGCGAGATGGACGGAGCCTCGCGTGCCCGCCCGATCCTCGAAAAAGCGTACGAATATCTACAAGACCTTTCAGAAATGGAAAACGAACAGTAGGCGGCCGGCGTTTGGCATTTCCGGCGCAGCTCATCTATCATTAGCCGAAATGCGGACCACCCTGACAGTGCTTCTCGTGATTGCCGCGGCCGCCGCGTCGTGTACTTCGCGGGCGGCAGTTATCCCGGCGGCAAATGCCGTGACACCTTCGGCAAACGCCGTAAATATCAACACCGCAACGGTCGAGGAACTCGAGAAACTGCCCTATGTCGGACGTAGGACGGCCGAGTCGATCGTGCAGTTTCGCAATCAGAACGGGCCATTTCTCAGGGTTGAGCATATTTTGCAAGTTCGCGGAATGAGCGAGGCCCGTTTCATAGAACTGAGAAGCTCGATCAGGGTCGAATAGATGATCTTCGATGGCTGTTGATCGTAAAATCCGAGAGTATGATCGCCAGCCTCTGACATGGCTCGCGGCCGTCTTCGCGGGCGGCATACTGCTCGCAAATTTAGTTAATTTCCCGAGTTCAGTGTCTATCGCTCTGTGCCTTTTCAGCGGTATTACGGCGCTGATCCTCCGAGCCGGGCGCATTGCCACGGCGTTCGCCCTGCTTGCATTCTTTTCGGCCGGGATGATCGCCGTCGGGATCGAGCGAGCAGGTTTCAGGACGGACAGGGTCAGGGTGCTGCTCGATAATGGCAGTATCGCGACGGGTGCACCGATCGTTATGGAAGGGGTTCTGAGCAGATCGCCGGAACCGCGGCCGGATGGGCTGATCGCGGACATTGACGCCTCTAAGATCACATTCAGGCGATCGGAACGATCTGTTTCCGGCCGAGTCCGCCTTTATGTACCACTGACAAATGGAGTCGATAACGCCGATCAAGGCTTGGGGTATGGCACGAGCGTCCGCGTGGCGTGCCGCATCTCCCGCGACGATGGTTTTCTTGATCCGGGCGTCAAACCCAGAAGGCAATTGCTCGACCGTATCGGGATCGACGCGACTTGTAACGCCAAAAGCCGCTTGCTGGTCGAACCGATCGCAGAAGAGCAAGTTTTTGTCCCGCTAAAATGGGCCTATGAGGCTCGGGCCGGCTTGATCGACGTGTTTCGCCGCGAGCTCTCGCAGCCGGCTGCCGGCGTGATGATCGCATCGTTGCTGGGCAACAAGTTCTTTTTGGACAAGCGCACCGCCGACCTTTTCCGCGAAGGCGGCATATTCCACATATTGGTGATCTCGGGGCTTCACATAACATTTATCGGCGGGCTGCTGCTGCTGTTCATACGGCTATTCACCGACGATCGCTGGATCCAGTTCGGCGTCACCGTGGTCGTAATGTGGTCATACACGTTTGCGGTCGGTGGCGATCTGCCGGTGGTTCGGGCCACGATAATGTTTACCGTACTTCTATTCTCATTTGTGATCTATCGGCAGGGCGGCCTGCTGAATTCACTGGGCGGTTGCGCCATCGCACTACTCGTTTGGCAGCCGTCCGCAATTTTCGACCCATCGTTTCAGCTGACGTTCGTCAGTGTTGGCGCGATCGTTGTCCTTGCCTATCCGATCATCGAAATGCTGAGACGGATCGGAAGTTGGACACCCACGACGGCATCACCGTTTCCACCGAACGTACCAGCTTGGCTCGCGCGATCATGCGAGATCATATTTTGGAATCCGGCGGCTTGGTCGATCGAGGCCAAACAGCAGATATGGTCGGCTGTGCTGTATCGTGGCGAGATGCCCAAATGGCTAACGCACGGCGGCCTGCAGCGGGCACTGCGAAATGTGATCGAGGGCTTGATCGTGTCAACGGTCGTCCAAGTATGTATGCTGCCGCTAAGCGTTGTTTACTTTCACAGGGTCTCGTTATCAGCGGTCATTCTAAATTTATGGGTCGGCCTGTTCATTGCGATCGAGAGTTTTGCAGCTGTCCTGGGAGCGGTTCTGCTGATCGCCGGCCGGCCGCTCGCGGTGCCATTCTTCAGGATCGCAGAGTTCGCTGATTCGATAATGCTTGCCGCACCGGGCATGATGTCGGATAACGGTTGGGCCAGTTTCCGCCTGCCTGCCTATGCGGGCCACGCGTCCGCATTGTATCTGTTCTATTTCGTTCCGATCCTGATCCTGGCATTCGGTGTCGCGGCATTGGATCCGTTCAAGACCCGGGCAATTGAAGTGCAATGGCGCAGGGCAATGGCCGTCGCGGGAGGTTCGGCCGTGTTGATGGCGGCGTTGATCATTTTTCATCCTTTCAGCGCGGGACGGCCTGACGGCAATCTTCACCTTGATATTCTCGATGTTGGCCAGGGTGATGCTGCTCTCGTCACGTTTCCAAATGGTACGACGATGCTCGTGGATGGCGGCGGGCGATTTGATTATCGCGACAACGATCCGAACGGAGACGATTTCGAGCCAGATGTCCGAGGGATCGGCGAGTCTGTGGTGTCCGAGGTGCTTTGGCACAAGGGGCTCTCTGGCATTGACTATATCCTTGCGACCCACGCGGATGCCGACCATATTCAAGGGCTTACCGATATTGCCGGCAATTTCTCTGTCAAAAAGGCTCTGATCGCTCGCTTGCCTTTGGACGATCCGGATTTTGCGGCTTTTGCCGAGAAAGTCCGGCGACGCGGTATAACGACGGAGTTTGCAGCACGCGGGGATGTGTTGCGGATCGACGGTGTTACGGTCGAGGTGCTTCTGCCCGCCGCGGATGAGCGTCAGAATACTGTCTGGGGCAACGACCAGTCAATAGTGCTGCGGATCTCAATGGGTTCATTTGCGTTCTTGCTCACCGGCGACATCGAATCCGCGGCCGAACGCGAACTGGTCACGGGCGGCGGGACATTAAGGGCAAATTTGGTCAAGGTGCCGCACCATGGCAGCCGGACGTCTTCGACAGATGAATTTATCAGGGCGGTCGGGGCTACGCAGGCGGTCATCTCGGTCGGACGTTCGTCGCCGTTCGGACATCCCCATCCGGAGGTCGTCGGGCGATGGCGTGCGGCCGGGGCAAATGTACTCACGACCGGCGAACGCGGAATGATCTCGATCTCGACCAATGGCCGCGAAATGTGGATGCAGGCCTTTGTGCCCTAGTCGGCCGGATGTGTCCAGAAGAAAAAAGGGCCGGAGCATTTACGCTTCGGCCCTTTTGTTGTTTGGTCGAACAGGCAATTACATTGCCGGCGATTCGAACATAAAGGCGAGTTTCCAAGCTTCGCCCTCTTTGACATATACGGCTGACTGGAAGAGCGGGCCGTTCTTCTGTCCGTCGCAGGTGCCGTCGGCGGTGCCCTTTAGGGTCAGAATCTCGACGGTCGGCGACAGTGCCGTGGCAAATCCGTCGGCGACGCTGACCTTTGTTATACCCTCGCACTTCATCGTCTCGGTCCACTGTTTGATGACCGCGTCCTTGCCGGACAGATATCCGCCGAGCGGATCGACGAGAGCCATATTGGCCGAGATCATATCGCCGAAGGTCTTGGCGTCCTTTGCCTTGAAGGCTTCCCAGCCGGCGGTGTGCAGTTTGACCAGAGCGTCGGTGTTGGGGCCGGGCTTCGGCTTGTTTGCCTCTTCCTTGGCGACGGTCTCGGCATCCTTCTTCGGTGCTTCTTTCTTAGCCTCTGGTTTGGCGGGCGGCGGAGGCGGGCTCTTGGGATCGATGATCAGCGTTTCGCTGTGAAATGCTCCTTTCCATTTGTCGCCGTCGCGGACGTAAATGGACGCCGCCCGCGTCGGGCTCGGCAGTTTCATCGCCGCTCCATCCGGGCCGGTGCAGCTGCCGTCGAACGTGCCCTTGTATGTCAGGACATATGTGTCGTCGTTGATCTTGGACATCTGCGGGTCCTCGAGGTTCCAGGTCTTGGCGTCGCATTTGAACGAACCGATCATACCGGCCAGTTCGGCTTTGTTCATACGCATTCCTTGTTCAAAGGAAACGAACTTGTCCGAAAGGTTAGCCTCGAAATATGCCTTGTCACCCTTGAGCCAGGCTTCGTTCGCCTTTTTGTCCATGTCGAACAAGGCTTCCTTTGTAGGTGCGGCGGCGACCGGTTTCGCAGTGTTGGCGTTGGTGTTCGTATTGGCGGGCTTATTTTCCGCGGGTGCTCCACAGGCGGCGGCAAATGCGGCGGCTGCGGCGATCAAAAGCAGGATCACTGATCTCTTCATACAAATTCCTCCTATCGAATCTTTCCGTACAAAAAACGCAAATGCCCGACAGATCTTTTTTCCAAAAAACCCCTCGAGCGTTCCAACAGTCGTCCTAATTGGGTATAGTTTTAACACTGCCCCTACATATTGTCAAGCAAAAAGTTTGCAGGTCAATGCTTGAAATGGCGTATTCCGGTAAATGCCATTGCAATGCCGTGCTCGTTGGCAGCGGCGATCGACTCGTCATCCTTGATCGAACCGCCCGGCTGTATGATCGCCGTCACGCCAAATGACGCGGCTTCATCGACGTTATCGCGAAAGGGAAAGAACGCGTCCGACGCGAGAGACGAGCCCGCCAGCGGCAGCGAAAACCGCTCGGCCCGGACGGCCGCGATGCGTACCGAATCAACGCGGTTCATCTGGCCGGCACCGACACCAAGCGTCTGGTGTCCGTTGGCAAAGACAATGGCGTTCGATTTGACATGCTTGCAAACGGTCCACGCAAGCAGCATTGCTTTCAGTTCGTCGTCGGAAGGCGAGCGTTCGGTGACGACCTTCAGATCGGCAAGAGCGAGATCGTGAACGTCGGCGTCCTGCACGAGAAAGCCGCCGCCGATCTGTTTGTACTCGAGCCGCGAGCCGCTAATTCGCGGGACGTTGGCACGGAGTACGCGAAGATTCTTCTTGCTCCGAAAAACTTCAAGCGCCGCATCGTCGAAATCGGGGGCGACGATAACCTCGGAAAATACGCGGATGACCGCAGCCGCGGCCTCGGCATCGATCCTGCGGTTGAACGCGACGATGCCGCCGAATGCCGAGACCGGATCGGTCGCAAGGGCTCGTTCGTAGGCCTCGAGATTGTCTTTGCCGGTGCCGACACCCGACGGATTGGTGTGTTTGATAATGGCGACGCCGAGCGTGTCGAGGTCGTTGACCAGATTCCATGCCGCCTCGGCATCGACGTAGTTGTTGAACGACATCTCCTTGCCCTGCAGCTGTTCCGCCCCGGCGATGCCGCCCGTGCCATCTTCGTACAATGCGGCACGCTGATGCGGGTTTTCACCGTACCGCAGGTCTGCGACCTTGGCCAGTTCGAGTATCTGATATTCGGGCATGCCATCGTCCGGCCGATCCGCGGCAACAGGCTCCGACGACTCGTCGTCGTCCGCCTCAATGAATACCAATCCGCCTAACGGATTGAGCGGTTCGAGCCGCTCGAGGTCCTCATTCGACAACTGCCTGGCGAGGTAAGACGAGATCGCCAGATCGTAGCTTGCGGTCCGCGTGTAGGCGAGTGCCGCCAGCCGGGAACGCGTTTCGAGCGAGATCGAACCGTCGTTGGCGTCCATTTCGGCGATAAGTTCGTCGTAAAGCCTGGCGTCCGTGACGACCGCCACATCACGCCAGTTCTTAGACGCTGAGCGGATCATCGCCGGGCCGCCGATATCGATATTCTCAACCGCGTCCGCAAGCGACACGCCGTCGCGAGCGACCGTTTCCTCAAATGGATATAGATTGACGACGACCATGTCGATCGGCTCGATGCCGTGCTCGTTCATTGCCGCGATATGTTCAGCGTCGTCCCGAAGGGCGAGAAACGCTCCGTGCATCTTGGGGTGCAGCGTCTTGACGCGGCCGTCCATCATCTCCGGAAAGCCCGTCACTTCGGAGACGTCGATGACCGTGAGGCCGCTTTGGCGCAGTGCTGCGGCCGTGCCGCCGGTCGAGATGATCTCGACGCCGTGGCGTGCCAGCGATGCGGCAAACTCCGCCAGTCCGCTTTTGTCCGAGACGCTCAAGAGAGCACGTTTGATCTTGCGTAATTCACTCATAAAATCGAAAAAGCGGCCAAGTTGACCGCTTTTTTACCCAAATATCACTTGCCCGCACATCGCGGCACGCCGTTCGGTTCTAAACCTGTCGAATGCTCTCGGGGCACGAAGAAACCTAAAAAATAAAACGTCCGAGAAACAGCAGGCTCAACAAGAATACCATTGCGTAGATAATGACCTTGATAAGACTCATAATGGACTTTGTGCTAAAGTGATGCGTTCCGGGCTTAATGACCAAAAACCCATTCTAGTCTCGTTCGATCGGCGATGTCAAAAAAAAAGCTTTCAATATCAGCCATTTTAGCCGTTACGATAGAGATTTTACAATTCTTTACAATTACACCGGCCCAGGACGTACGGATAACCGTAAAATTGGCCGACGATGGCCGTCCGGTTGCTGAGATCCGCGGCAAATTTCCGATGGCCGAGCCGCCGGACGCCAGACGTGAGATCTGGTTTCTGGATGCGATAGCCGGCGTCGAGGGGCTTTCGCGGCGGCGTTCGCTGGTGACGGTCTTTGGCACCGGCGAAAATATCATCGCTGACCGCCAATTTGTCGGCCCTGAGCGGTTCAGCCGTCAGGGCATCGGCGGTTACAAGTATTCGGTCGATCTCGCTCCGCTCGGTAATACGTCGGCGGCTCACGTCTCGTGGGCGAACGGCAATGGCGGCATACTGATGCTCGACGACCTTTTGCCGCAGAGTGCCGGACGAAGTTCGGTCATCGAACTCACATTGCCCGCCGGCTGGCGGGCCTTTGCGGCCGAAAGCGAGACCGCACCGGGCGTGTATTCGGTCGCGAACGCGGAAAAGGCCGTCATCTATATCGGTGCGGGCATACGTGACCGGCAGATACAGGCCGGCCACCGCACCATAAACGTAACCCTCTCGGGCGAATGGCTTTTTGCCGATGCCGATGCCGCCGGAATGACCGCAGCGATCTTCGACGCTTACGGCCGGCAGTTCGGCAGGCTGACAAACGAACCGCGACGGATATTCATCGGCAAATTTCCGGCCCAAAGCCGGATCGGGGCGTGGGAGGCCGAAACACGCGGCCGAAGCGTGACCATATTGTCCGCCGATATGCCGTTCAAGGCCCAATCGGTCCAGCGGCTGCACGAGCAGCTGCGGCACGAGATATTCCATCTCTGGGTGCCGAACGGCGTCAATCTGAGCGGCAATTACGACTGGTTCTACGAGGGCTTCGCACAGTACGCGTCGCTAAAGCTCGGAGTTGCGGTCAACCAGATCAGATTCGACGATATGCTGACGACGCTCGGACAGGCCTACAATATCGAACAGGTCCAGCCCGATCGCCGGTCGCTCATCGAGGCGTCGGAGCTTCGCTTCTCGGGTGGCAATTCGATGGTCTATGCCAAAGGAATGCTCGTCGCGTTTCTCTGCGATATCGCCACCCTAAAGGCGACAAAGGGCAGATCGTCAGTCGAGTCGCTGCTTCGCGAGATCGTTGCCAAACATCCGCTCGACGGCCCGCGGACCGACGGCAACGCGGCCGTGCTCGCCGTAATGCGTGGCCGAAGGGAACTTGGGCCGATCGTTGATCGTTACATATCCGGCAGCGAAAGGTTGGACTGGCAACCCTTTCTAGCCGATGCGGGCATCGAAGCGACCGGAGCCGCGCCGCTCACAAAACTTGCCGTTAAGCCCGATCTGAACGGCCGACAAAAGGCAATCCTGGACAAGTTGGGTTATAATAACTGGCGAAAATTGTCCGCGAATCTGAAATGAAAACGAAGTTAACAATCCTTTTGCTCCTCGCCGCAGCGGCCGTTTTGGCCGCCGGCTGTACGTATATCGATTCGACCGTTAGCGGCGTTTCGAGTGCTCTTGGTGCCAACGACAAGGCTACCGTTATCGCTAAGACCGCTCAGATCCGGACATCATATGCCGTTGTTGCCGCCGACCTGCTCGAGGTCAAACGCGGCGATCAGCTCGACATCGTCGATCAGATCGATTTTGAAAAGGTCCCGTGGTTCCGTGTCCGTGCCCACGACGAAGCTCAAACCGAGGGCTGGATCGAGGCTCAGAACGTGATCACGAGCGAAACGCTCAACAAGTCAAAGAAACTCGCCGAAGAATTTCAAAATACGACGCCGCAGGCCGCGGGCATCATCCGTTCGGCGTCCAATCTCAGATCGGCTCCGGATATGAACCCTGAGAACGTTCTGTTCAAGCTGGCGAACGGCTCGACATTTGAAATAATGTCTTGGAAATTCGTTCCCAAACAGGAAGTTCCGGACGTCGATGATGCTCCGAAAGGCCAGCAAAAGACCGGCAAGCGGTCAAAGAATGCCGAGATCGAGGCTGCCAAAGAGGCCGGTGAGCCCGACAAACTCGAGGACAAATACGACATCTGGTATCAGGTCCGGTTGGATCCGGCGGTCTCGCCTGCTCCGGCCGGCTGGCTGTTCGGACGACAGGTCGAGCTGCAGGTCCCGAGCGACATCGTATTTTTCCAGCAGAACAACCGCAAATTCATCACCTGGCAGCGGCTAGACGCCGAGACCGCCGATAAGGGCACCGTCGGCCGCGGATCGGTACCGGGAAGCTGGGTCATCCTGACCCGCACCAACGCGGTCAAGCCGATCGACGGTATCGAGCCCGATTTTGACGGCATTTTGGTGCTCGCCTTTGATAAGTACGACCAAAGCTATTACACCGTCTGGCGAAATGCCCCGAACACCGAGGTCTGGGGTTCGCTGCCGCTCAAGGTCGAGGGCAAGGGCGACAACAAGACCTTCACGCTGCAGCTGCGCAATGCCGAAGGGCGTTTGGACACGAAGCAGTTCGTCGTGTTCAAGGACAAGGCTCGCCTCAAGGTGACACCGCCGGAGGATATCGCCCAATATCAGACTAAGGCCAAATAAGGCACGAGCGATATGAACGCAGCCGAAAGCCCGTTCCCCGAACCGTTCGAGATCGAGATCACCGACTCGATCGACCTGCATTCATTCAGCCCGAAGGACGTCAAGAAGGTGGTCGAGGCATATCTCGCCGAGGCCCATGGCAAAGGCTTTACGATCGTCCGCATCATTCACGGCAAGGGGATCGGCGTCCAGCGTGAGATCGTTCGAAATGTTCTCGCTGCTTCGGACGTCGTCGAATCTTTTAAGAGCGCTCCTGAGTTTTCGGGCAGTTGGGGAGCGACGATCGTCAAACTAAAGTCCAACTAAGATTCGTCCAGCACCTCGGCCCAGGCATCGTCTTCGGCAAGGCCGCTTTCCGCCGACGGCCTGTAGAGTTCAAGCAGAGCACTCTGCTCCGCAAGTTTGATCTCGGCCCGTTCGAGGCGGAGGGCAAGGCGTTCGGCACGTCTTTCGAGGCTGCGGACGTGTTTCTTGCGTTCGCGGTCGATACGGTCAAAATAGAACATATAAGCAAACTGAAACCCGGTGATCCCGATCAGCACAAACAACAGGCAGATCAGTGTGTACATCAACATTCGGTATTTACTCCGCGTTCGATAAGTGATCGAATAGCAATTAACCGATTATAACCTTGACCGGCCGCGTCCGGAAAAGTAAGAATTACGTAACCGGCGGCCCGCGGCCCGGGACGCACCAACTTTGCGAAACGACCTATGGCAACAATGACGCTAACACTCGAATACACTCTCTTGTGCGACGACGTTCGCATCGAGATGGGCAATAAGATCTCGTTGATGGGCATCTTTCAAAACATAATGGTCGAGAAATTGCCCGTTTCGCTGATCAAGTTTGCCGTCATCAACCACTGGCGGGGCGAGGGGAACCACCAGACCGAGGTCCGCATCCTGTCACCCGACCGTTCAAATGTTGTGGTCACATCACAACCCACGAACATCGAACTCGCCGCCGGAGGCTTTACCGACAACGTCAGTTTTTTTGTCAACGTCGTCTTTCCGGACGCCGGGACCTATTGGGTCCAGACGATCGCGAACGGCGGCGTTATCGACGAATTTCCGCTCATCGTGGCCGATCAGGCGAGTATGGACTCGATGCAGCCCGCCGACGAGATCTCGGAAACAATAAATTAAGTCA
>JAIBCA010000153.1 GCA_019694345.1 Pyrinomonadaceae bacterium
AACGGCGACGGCGTCGCTGAGATCTTCACATACGTTGAGTCGTTCGAAGGTGCCGGATTTACTGCCTACAAGCGCAACGCCGGTAAATGGACGAATGTTTACGAGTTTTCAAACTATCACTGCGGCTACTAAGCTCGGCCGCGGCCGTCCAAGCTTCATTTTTCGATGTTCAGATGTTAAGTTCACTATTTGGGCTTAACATCTTTTTTCGTTTTACTTTGGTTATGAATTTGATCGCCAAGAGACTTTTGAGTTTGATCGCCCTGTTGGGTTTGTTCACTGTTTCGTTCGGACAAACGCCGAGGAGCGGGTATCCGGTCAAAAGGGCCGAGTCGGCCGAACAATGGCGTCGAGACGGTTGGAATGCCGTCGAAAATGCTAAGAACGTCAAAACGCGCAAAGGCAGGGCAAAGAACGTCATTCTCTTTATCGGCGACGGTATGGGCGTCTCGACACTGACCGCTGCGAGAATTTTTGAAGGGCAGTTGCGAGGCGAAAGCGGCGAGGAAAATCGGCTAAGCTTCGAGGAGTTTCCGTTTTCGGCGCTGTCGAAAACATACAGCGCGAACCAGCAAACGTCGGACTCGGCACCGACGATGAGTGCGATCATAACCGGCGTAAAGACCGACGAGGGAATACTTTCGGTCGATCAGCGGGTTCAATTCAATAACTATCGATCGGTAAAGGGCAACGAGACCAAAACTCTTCTCGAATACGCAGAAGAATCAGGCCGCTCGACGGGGGTGGTTTCGACGGCAAGATTGACACATGCAACGCCGGCCGCATGCTACGCTCACACGGCATCACGCGATTGGGAGTCAGATACGGACATTTTAACCCGTCGAAAGGACGCTTACGAAGCCAAGTTTCCGGACATCGCCCGACAATTGCTCGAATTTTCTTATGGCGACGGTTTGGAGGTCGCCCTTGGCGGCGGCCGTTCAAAGTTCTTGCCAAAGGAAACCGTTGACCCTGAATATCCGGCCAAAAACGGAGAACGATCGGATTCCCGTGACCTGACGCGTGAATGGACGGCCAAGTACAAAGATTCCGCCTTCGTATGGAACAGATCTCAGTTTGACGCGATAGACGCCAAGCGCACAAAGCATCTTTTGGGACTTTTTGAGCCGTCGCATATGAAATACGAGCACGATCGGCTCAAAGATCCGACCGAGGAACCGTCGCTTGCCGATATGACGTCAAAGGCGATCGATATCCTCTCAAACAACAAGAAAGGCTACTTCCTGATGGTCGAGGGCGGCCGTATCGACCACGCGCATCACGACGGCAACGCCTATCGGGCGTTGAAAGACACTGTCGCGTTGTCGGACGCGGTGCGAAAGGCTGTGAGCAAGGTCGATCTGAACGATACGCTGATAATAGTCACCGCCGATCACAGTCACACGCTTTTCATTCAGGGCTACCCGGCGCGCGGCAACGACATTCTCGGGCTGGTTCGCGAGATAGGCAACGACGGCGAGATCGAGCCGAATTACAAGCTCGACCGTGACAAAAAGCCGTACACCACTCTCGGATATGCCAACGGGCCGGGAGCCAGGCGTGCAGAACGTCCGACTCTTTCCGACGAAACGGTCCGCGATCCAAATTACCTGCAGGAGTCGAACATTCCATTTTCGTCCGAGACGCATGGCGGCGAGGATGTCGCGATCTTTGCGACCGGGGTCAATGCCCATTTGATCCGCGGATCGATGGAGGAGAATTGGATCTTTTACGTAATGGCTGACGCGATGAGGCTGGCCCGAAAATGAGAATTGTCTTTATGGGTACGCCGACCGCGGCCGTGACGTCGCTCGCGGCCCTGCTCGACGACGGACACGATATCGCTGCGGTCTATACGCAGCCCGATCGGCCATCAGGACGCGGCAACAAGATCACGTTCCCGCCGGTCAAGGAATTCGCTCTTGGGCACGGCATTCAGGTGATGCAGCCGGAAAAGATCCGGACACCCGAAGCCATTGGGGAGTTTAGGGCATTGGCGGCCGATGTCGCGGTAGTTGTGGCGTACGGACGGATCCTGCCCGAAGCGTATCTTACGGCTTTTCCGCATGGAGCGATAAATGTCCATTTCTCGCTGCTTCCGAAATATCGCGGTGCGGCACCGGTCAATTGGGCCATCGTCGATCGCGAAAGAGAGACGGGCGTTACGTCGATGCAGATGGATGCCGGACTCGATACCGGGGCAATACTTCTGCAGCGTTCGACCACGATCGGCGAAGAGGAAACATCGATCGAGTTGATGGCCAGGCTGGCCGACCTGGGAGCCGAGGTCCTGATCGAAACGATTCGGCGGATCGACACGATCGAGCCGATCCCGCAGAATGACACGCTGTCAACACTCGCCCCGATCATGAAGCGATCCGATGGGCTGATAGATTGGGGGATGACCGCTGACGAAATTGCGGCCCGTGTGCGTGGATTTCAGCCTTTTCCCGGCACTTACTCGTCGTTGGGCGGGCTTAAGCTGACGGTAAGGCGCGCGGTGCCGGTCCGGGGCTTTCAAGGCCGTCCCGGCGAAGTGCTGTCCGCTGCAGGCGACTCCCTCGTGATCGGGTGCGGCAGCGAAACTGCTCTGGGGATACTTGAATTGCAACTCGAGGGTAAACGTCCCGTTTTGGCAAGGGACTTTTTGAATGGTTCGAAGCTGAGTGTCGGCGACCGCCTGGGCTAGATCAACGTATGGAGCAGAATTATCAAATAATTACGTTTTACGAGTTCAAACGTTTGGGTGACGCCGGCGAGCTTTCGGCCATTCGCGAAAAGCTGCGCCAATTGATGTCGGAAGCCGGTATTTTAGGTACGATCATTCTCGCGGAAGAGGGCTTCAACTCGACTGTGTGCGGAACGCCGGCGGCCATTGCCGTTTTTGTTGAAAAGGCAAATGTGATACTCGAAACGGAGCTTAATTTTAAGTCTTCATTTCACGACAAGGTCCCGTTTCGAAAAATAGATGTCAAGATAAAGCCCGAGATCGTGACGCTCAAGCGGCCTGTGGACATAGGCCTCGGCGCGGGAACGCATGTCTCGCCGGAAAGATGGAACGAGATCATCGCCGATCCCGACACAATCGTGCTGGATACCCGCAATGACTACGAGTTTCGGAACGGTACTTTTCGGGGTGCGATCAATCCGCATACAGAGAAATTCAGTGAGCTGCCGGAATTTGTTGACCGGCATCTTTCGGCTGACAAGCAGCGAAACATCGCAATGTTCTGTACCGGCGGCATCCGGTGCGAAAAGTTTGCACCGTACATGAAGCAACTCGGATACGAGAACATCTTTCAACTGGAAGGCGGTATCCTTAAGTATATTGAGGTCGTAAAGCCCGATGAAAGCCTTTGGGAAGGCGAATGCTTTGTTTTCGACGATCGCCGGACCGTAGATGAAAATCTCGAAAAAGGAATTGGTCCGGATATGTCGCAGATCCCGCCGGAAGATCGCGGCTGAGCAAATAGGCCCGCCCGTAAATGGCAATTTCACCCTCAAGAATAGCGGCATTTGAGTGCCTCTTGGCGATCGACGGCAAGAAGGCGTATTCGGCAGATGCGCTCGCGACCGCCGAGTCATCGCTTGGCGAAAAGGATCGCGGGCTTTGCCACGAGATCGTGCTCGGTTCGCTCAGGCGACAGATTTACCTTGATCGGCTGATCACGAAATTTGCAGGAGCAAAAAAGCTTGATCTTGCAGTCCGCGTCGCTCTCCGCATCGGTATCTACCAATTGCTGTTTCTCGACCGCATTCCGGCATTTTCGGCCATTAATGAGAGCGTTGAACTCGTCCGCCGGGCAAAAAAGGCGTCGGCGACGGGTTTTGCCAACGCGATACTCCGTCGGATCACACGCGAAGGTCTCGAATTGGTTTTTGATGACGATATCGACCGGATATCGGTCGAAACCTCGCATCCTCGATGGCTGATCGAACGATGGATCGTAGAATTTGGCAGCGAACGTGCAATAGAACTCGCTCAGGCTAACAATGCTGAGCCGCCGCTGGCGTTTCGTCGGACCGCCCGGACCACTAATGTCGATCTCGATGAGGTTGGACGTCCGTCGCGTTATGTTCCGGGTTGCCGCCTCGGGACGGGCGACAGCCGCCGGTTGATGGAACTCGAACGGGCCGGTGTCATTTATTTTCAGGATGAATCATCCCAACTCGTAGCTGCGGCGGCTGTTGCAAATACGGGCGGATCGACCTTGGACGTGTGTGCGGCTCCCGGCAGTAAGACAGGAATGATCAGAATGTCCGGCCGCGATCTGATAGTCGCGGGTGACCTCACGGATATGAGGCTTGCGACACTGCGTTCGAATTTGGAAAGGCAGGGCACACAAGGTATCACCCTGTGCCGATACGATGCGGCGGCCGGACTGCCGTTCGCCGATAACACATTCGACGTGGTGATCGTGGATGCGCCTTGCAGCGGCACCGGTACGATCAGGCACAATCCGGAGATTCGCTACAACTTAACGAACGAGGATTTTGTCCGACATTCTTCGAAACAACTCAAAATAGCACTTAACGCATCCAAAGCGTTGAAAAAAGGCGGGCGAATGATCTACTCCACATGTTCGATCGAGCGGATTGAGAACGAAGATGTGATCGCAGGGTTACTGGCGGAACGGCCCGATCTCGTGGTGACGCGGCCGGAAGTGAATGAGCGTTTCATCACCGAAGAAGGGTTTGCCCGGACATTTCCTGATCGTGATGATATGGACGGTTTTTTTATCGCACAGTTGACGCGGTCTGACTAGAGTTCACTCGGTCCTGTGCGGTTCGTAGTTTGGCCCAAAAGTGCTACAATTGGGGATTGATTTTTTGGCTGCCCAATTTGATCTAATATGCGCGGAATCTCAGCGATAGGAAAGCTCATCGCACTTGCGGTCTTGGTATGTGTGTTCTTTGGCGGAATGGCCGGAGTTATTTACTATTCGCTGCAGGGCGTTGAGATCAAGGTGCCTGAGCTGACCGGCAAGAACTTTACCGAGAGCGAGCACGAACTCGCCTCGCTCGGATTAAAGATCAAGAAACGTGCCGATCGGGTGAGCACCGAACCGCCGAATACCGTCATCGAACAGTTGCCGAAGCCCGGTGAGACCGTCAAGACCGGGCAATGGATACTTGTTGTTACCAGCAAGGCTGCCGGCGAGGGCGACGAGGTGCCGCAATCTCTTAAAAAATCGGACGAAGATGATACCGAAAAGATCGAAGAGATGATCACCGACAAGCCGAAAAAGCCGAAAGCCAATTCCAACACGAACCGAAAAAAGGCTGACACCACTCGTGACGTTACCGGAAACGTAGCGGCCTCAAATTCAAACTCCGAACCGTCGGACGGCAATTCGAACAAGAAAGAGGGCGGAACGACCCCTTCGCCGGGGGATAAGAACAACAGGAACACTTCTGCGCCGTCCGGGCGTCCGACGTCCGGTTCGAATACTGGCAGACCGGCAGCTGACTCGCGCCCGAAGAATCCAAATCGGCCGTAGCTTCATACAAACATTTCTTGTGACGATAGGGGCTTAGGGATCAATTAGTTTGAATGTTTGAAATTGCACCATCTTTATTATCGGCCGATTTTACGAGGCTGGGCGAACAGATCCGCGAGGTTGCGGACGGCGGTGCGACCATCCTGCATGTTGACGTGATGGACGGACACTTTGTCCCGAACATTACGATCGGCCTGCCTGTCGTCAGATCGATAAGGGCGATGACCGGGCTCACGATCGACACACATCTGATGATCGAACAACCCGGGCGATACGCGGCTGGATTTGCCAAGGCCGGTGCCAATATGGTCTCGGTGCACGTGGAGGCTGATCCGCATTTGCATCGTACGCTGTCTTCCATTCGTGATGCCGGTGCAAGGGCAGGGATCGCCATCAATCCGGCGACTCCGCTTTCGGCTATCGAAGAGGCGGTGCAACACTCGGATTTTGTCCTGGTGATGTCGGTCAATCCGGGTTTTGGCGGACAACGGTTCATTCCTTCGGTTTTGGACAAACTGCGACGTTTACGGCGTTTGATCAATGATCGCGGGCTGGCGGTCAATATTGAGATCGACGGTGGTGTCGATTCGGGGAATGTGGCCGAAATATCTAAGGCCGGAGCTGAGATACTCGTTGCCGGCTCGGCCGTTTACGGCACTGCGGACCCCGCGGCAGCCGTCAAAGAGTTGATCGAAAAGGGGACTCGTTGGGTATGATGCCCGACAGATCAAGGCGTACTTGTTGAGGAATTATGGTGAGAATCAGTTTTAGATCTTTCGTTTTATCGCTTTTGGCGGTGGCCATGTTTTCGGTTGCGGCGACTGCTCAGTCGCGGCCGCTCGATGGCAGCGAATCGCAGCGTTTGGATGTGATGCGTGACAAGCTTGACCGGATGAAACGGTCTCTTTCGGCAGCCGCATCGGGCCTGAAGGACGAGAATAAGGGTGATAAATCAAAAAAGAACGACAAAGAGAATCTTGATTCTCCCCTTGGCCGCCTGCTCGCTCTCGAAAAGGAAGCTTCAAGGCTGCTTTCCGATGTGAACAACCTTAAAGGGAAGATCGAGCGCGGTGAAAAGCACGAAAAAACGGACGTCGATAACCTCGAACAATCCGTCAGTGAATTGCAGGCTCGTGTAGAAAAGGTCCAATCCGATACGGCTGCGGCCCGTGCTAACCCGGAATCGCGTGTCGGTCAGGCCCGCGAGATCAAGAAAAAGAAGAAATTTCTCGGCATATTCGGCGGCGGCAGCGGAAATGACGAATACGACGAGTTGATGGGCTCCGTCATTCCAGGACGCGATCGCGAGCTGTTCATCGTGGCGACACGTGAGGTCCGCAAACGAAATTACGACGTCGGACGGCTCCTTTTCCAGACGATCATCACGACATATCCTGATTCGCCCTACCTGCCGATGTCAAAACTGGCAGTCGCAGATTCGTTCTTTCTTGAGGGCTCGACAAGCGCCCTGATCCAGGCTATCGCGGCCTATCAGGATTGGCTGACCTTCTTTCCGACCCATCCGCTCGCTGATCGCGTCGTGCTCAAGATCGCTGAGGCCGAGATGCGTCAGATCGGGCTTCCGGACCGCGACGCGACACGTGCGAAACGCGCCGAAACTCGGCTGAAGGCGTTGCTGCAGCAGTACCCGAACTCGATCCTGCGGGCGGAGGCTCAGACCCGTTTGAATGAGGTACAGGACAACTTAGGCCTTCACAACCTGTTCATTGCGAATTATTACTACATTCTCTCGGTCGATCAGAAAAAGGGCGGCCTCAAGGGAGCACAGTCGCGATATCGCGAGATACTCGACAAATATCCGAACTTCAAGTTCATGGACGAGGTTCTATTTAAGACCGCCATCACCTATCAGATCGAAGAGGAAACTGACCAGGCGGCCCGTTATTTTCAGCGTATCGTTTCCGATTATCCGAACAGCGAGTACGTGGAAAAGGCCAAAGAGCAATTGACGTTGATCGGAGCACCGATACCGGCCGTGAATCCCGAAAGGGCCAATGCGTTGCCGCCCGAGGATGTCTCGTTCTTTCAAAATTTCAGAAACCAGCTTTTTGGCATCTATCCCATGACGATCGATAAGAACGGTGTGTTGATGACAAAAGATTTTGAGAAGGAGAAGTTTGAGATGATCGATCAGATCATCGAAAATCAGGGCGACATCCTTGTCAATCAAATTCCTAAAGCGTTGACCACGGTGATCTCGCAGCGGCAGCCGGTCGCTCAGCCGGCTCCGTCGCCGACGCCGACGGCTCCGCCGCGTGAACAATAGAAACAAGCTGTGATCGAACCGGAACTTCAAAAAAAGATCGATGAGCGATATTCGCGCTCGATGATCGTTTACGGGGCGGTCGCCTCTTC
>JAIBCA010000024.1 GCA_019694345.1 Pyrinomonadaceae bacterium
CGGGCGGCGGAAACTATCAGGTGTTTTTTAACAATCAGCGGACCGAGAATGCATTTGCGCAGGCGCAGGTGAGTTCGGGACAGGTTTCGGGGTCGAGCAGTAGTGCGATCTATTCGTCGAGCCTCGGTCTGACCTACACGCAGCCATTGCTCCGCAACTTTAACATCGACAGCAAGCGGCAGCAGATCAAGATCGCCAAGAAACGGCTCGAACAGAACGATTCTGACTTCAGGCTGCAGGCGGCGAGGACCATCTCATCGGTCCAGTCGGCTTACTGGGACCTCGTTTTTGCTCTGAGAAATCAGCAGAACGTCGTTCAGAACCTGAATCTGGCCAAGGAGAACCTGCGGCAGATCGAGGCTAAGATCGAGGCCGGTGCGGCCGCTCCGCTTGAGAAGGCATCGGTCGAAACGGAACTCGCCAACCGCGAGGGCGATCTGCTGTCGGCTACGCAACAGGTTTCGGTTGCGGAAAACTCGCTCAAGCAGCTTATTCTCCGCGAACCGACGGCACCGGAATGGCAGCAGACGTTCGTCCCGACGGACAAGCCCGTTTTCAGCGTCGATCCGGCAAATCTCGATTCGGCGATGAAGGACGCGATGGAGAACCGCTTCGAGCTCAAGCGGCTCAAGATCCAGAGCGAGATCAATGACATCGACGTCAAATATTTTCGCAATCAGACACGGCCGCAGATCGACCTGAACACGACATTCTCGCTTGACGGGCTGTCACGCGGCGGCACTAATTCGGCGACAACGACCAATCTTTTTACATCGACGGGCGATCTGCGGCTCTATAACGCGATCAACCAGATCCGTGCCCTGCCGTCGGTCAATCTGCCGATGATACTCAACGACACGATCGTCATTCCGGCGTCGGCGTCGTATCTTTACGGCGGCTTTAACCGGTCGCTGGCAAATATCTTTCGCAGCGATGCGCCGAACTTTTCGATCGGCGTGACCATTTCGTTCCCGCTTAGAAACCGCACGGCCAAGGCGAATCTCGAGGGTGCCAAGATCACCGGCGAACAGATCGCCGCTCAGACTCGTGCACAGGAGCAGGCCGTGATCGTCGAGGTTCGAAATTCGGTCCAGTCGGTCGAAACGACGCGGCAGCGAGTGTTGACCGCACGGCGAGCCCGCGAGAGTGCCGAAACGCTGCTCGAGGGCGAACGAAAGCTCTACGACGCCGGACGCTCGACGACGTTCGTGCTGTTTCAGCGTGAGAATGCCCTGGCCAACGCCCGCAACGCCGAGATCCGTGCCGAGACGGATTACAACAAGGCTCTCAGCGACCTTCAGCGTGTGACGGCGACGTCATTCCGGGCGAACAACATCACGCTCGCCTCGCCGGTCGATATCAAATAAGTAGTTATCAAAGCTAATTTTACAGGTGCCGCAGCGATGCGGCACTTTTAGTTTTAGGGCAAACCTGCGAAAATCCTAGGCGTGAAGATATCGGCCGTCATAATTGCCCGCGACGAAGAAGCGAAGATCGCCGACGCGATCCGTTCGGTCGCATGGGCCGACGAGGTGCTGCTGGTCGATTCCGGCAGCACGGACCGGACGCGTGATATCGCCGAAGGGCTCGGCACCCGAGTCGTCGTCAACGAATGGCCCGGATTTGCCGCGCAAAAGCAATTTGCGGCTGACGCGGCGGCAAATGACGTCATTTTCAGCCTCGACGCCGACGAAACGGTGTCGGAGGAACTTAAACGCGAGATCGTGGGCATAAAAAGCGGAGGCGAACTTCGCTTCGACGGAATGACGGTGCCGAGGGCGTCGTTGTATATGGGCCGCGAGATCCGCCACGGCAGCTGGTACCCTGATCGGCAATTGCGGCTTTTCGACAGACGAAAAGGCAGTTGGAAACAGGTCGTTATCCACGAATCGGTCGAGATGCAGCCCGGGGCGACCATTGGTAAACTAAATGGCGACCTGATCCACCGCAGCGTCGAAAGCGTCGGCCATCACGCACGGATGATCGCCGAACGCTATGCTCCACTCGGTGCCCGAAGTGCGTATGACCAGGGCCGCCGGACCTCGCCGCTCGGGATACTCGCCGCCGGGCCGGCAGCGTTCATACGCGATTATGTGCTCAAGGCGGGCTTTCTGGACGGTGTCGCGGGGCTTTTCATTGCGGTGTTTTCGGCATACCACGCGGTGCTCAAGCATATGATGCTGTACGAACTACAACGCGGCGGCGAAACGACGGCCAACTGACAACCAAAACCGCTTTTATCTCATCAAATCTTTCAAATATTGGCTATTTGGACTATATTTATTAGTTGGGAACACTTTCACTTTCGGCGCCGCATATATGAGATCTTTTACCGGTCAAATCTTACTGATCTTGCTTTCGCTCACCTTTGCCTACGGGCAGAAAGGCATTGACACCCAGACCCAAAAAATAAAGGACGAGGGCAACAAGGTGACGAGCCGTACGACCGACGTTTCACGCTCGTTCGACTGGGGCAAGGGCAAGACGCGCGTCCGCGAAAGGCTGGAAAATCCGTATAAGCTGAATTCGCGGCGCGACGTACTGCTCGAGACGATCTCAGAGGTGCTCCGCGAAAAGCGGATCGTCATTGACGAAGCGGCATCGAGGCCGAAGGATGGCATCATCGTGACGCAGCCCTTCGTTTTCGTCAAAGGCCCGGTGACGACCGTCAGCGAACTCGGGCGCTATGGCGTGCTCGGCTATGACGACGCGGCATGGTCGCGGGCGCAATACAGCCTGACGATCGAGGTCCAATCGATCGACGGCATACAGAACAAGATTTCGGTCATCGCCAAGGTCGAGGGCCGCGCCGGCAACGGCCTGAGCAGCGAATGGCGCACCGTGCCCAGCTCCGGGCTCGCCGAGGACGAATTTTTGGCAAAGCTGGTCGAAATGGTCACGGGCACGTCGCCCGACCCGACGCAGGACCAGCCTGATAATTGATCGCTGATCCCGAGGTCAACGCTATGCAATTAAGAGCGTTAAGAATATTGATCATCGCGGCGATCGCGGCCTTTTGCCCGCTGATCGCCAATGCCCAGGGAGCCGAAGCCTCGACGCCGAGCTATGGCACCGTCAAGGAAGAACCGCCCAAAGGCGTTCGCGAGGTAATGGCCAAGCTCCGGATCGACCAGGAAAAGAAGGAATATCAGGAAATGCTGGACAGGGGCGAGGCCGCCCTGAAGCTCTCGGATGAGCTGGAGGCATCGCTCGAAAAAAATCAGCGTCTGACCGACGCCGACCGCGCAAAGCTCGCATCGCTAGAAAAGATCGTCAAGAAGATCCGCGGCGACCTCGGCGGCGACGAGGACGAAGAATCCGCCGATAGCGGAAAGCAAGAAACACCGTCCTCGCTGGTCGAGGGTTTTAAAACCTTGAAGAGCACGACGGTAAAGCTCGTCGACGAGCTTAAAAAGACAACGCGGTTTAGCATTTCGGCTTCGGCTATCTACACGTCGAACGCCGTTCTGAGGATGACTCGCCTGCTAAAATTCTGGAGATGATCCGTTAAAAGATGCACCGACGACTGGCCCTGACGCTAACGATCCTCATCGCCCTCGGTGCGGTTTCGGCCATTAAAGCACAAGATAAGGACGACGACGTTATCACGGTCGATTCTTCGATCGTGCTGCTCAATGCCGCCGTGCTCGACGCCTCGGGTAAGACGGTCGGCGGCCTCACGAAAACGCAGTTTACGGTACTTGAGGACGGTGCCGAACAGACAATACTCTCATTCGAAAACGAATCGACACCCTTTGCAGCTGTCATTCTGCTCGACACCTCGGGCAGTATGGAGCAGCGTGTGAGCATCGCGCGTTCGGCGGCGATCGAGTTTCTGTACGGCCTCAGGCGTGACGACAATGCGGCGATCTACCGGTTCGATTCACAGGTCAAGCTCGTGCAGGATTTCTCGAACAGCCGCGACATCGTTGAGTCGATCTTTGACCTCAAAGCCGACGGCATGACATCGCTCAATGACGCGATATACAGGGCCGCGGCCCTGTTAAGCGGCCGGCCCGAAAAAAGGCGGGCGATCATCGTTCTTTCCGACGGGGCCGATACCAAGAGCGGCAGATCTGCCGATACGGCACTCAAGGCGGCGATCGCCGCCAACGCCACCATCTATACGATCGATATGTCGTCGCCCGACGAACGCGGCAGCGAGCGGATCCAGAATCAGGGCGTGCTGAAGAATTTTGCGGCAAAGTCCGGCGGGACTTTCGTCGCGACGCCCGGCGGTCCGGCAATGCGAAGCGCATTCAAGTCGATCGTCGAGGAACTCGGCAGCCAATACACGCTCACCTATTCGCCCTCAAATACGAAAAAGGACGGCAAGTTTCGGGCGATCGAGATCCGTATCAAACGTCCCGGCCTGACCATCCGCACCCGTAAAGGGTACAACGCGCCGAAAAAATAACGCGTCCTCCGAGAATTTATCCATAAGTAAAATAGCGGACGTCCATAATGCCCGATAATGGCATCAAATCCGCATTCCAAAAGAAGCGGCCGGAGAATTTGCTGCCCGCTTTCGCAATACAGTTCTACCAAAATTCAATTCAGGAGAATGTAAATGTACAAATATTTGAAACGTGCGGGCCTCGGACTTGCGGCATTGACGCTGATCACGATCGCGGCGGGTGCGGCCGCGGCTCAGGAAGATACGACGCCGAAGAAACGTCTCAACGGTGCGACGATCGTTTCCGGGGAGATCGGCGGCGAGTCCCACGACAGCTACGTCATACGTGCCCGCAGAGGCCAGCGGATGACCGTCGAGATCACCTGGACCAAAGAGCAAAACAACAAGGCCGAGTTCACGGTCAGCGAGTCCGCCACTTTTTACGGCGCCGAAATGGTGCGTTTCGGCCAGACGACCTACCTCGAAGACAAATGGTCCGGCCGGATCCCGAAGACCGGCGATCTGTACATCTACGTCGTCGCCCACCCGAGCGCCAAATATAAACTCCGTATCAGCTTCAAATAAAGCATTTCCTAACGCCGATGAGCCGGCCCGGCCGGCTCATTCATCGATCGATCTCCGTGAAATGGTCAAATTGGTGATTGCCCGCTCATGCCTCACATGGGGCGTCGCTGTTATTCGCAGCGCCGAGCGAACTGACGGTCCATCGCTTCAACGATCTTGCCTCATAAATTCGGCCCGAGATCACCGCAGCCGCGGCGAAGATCGCCAACACGACCGCGGCCCCGAACGTAGCCCGCATTCCGGCCGAAGCCGCTGCGGCGGTCGATGCGTGTGTTTCAGCGGCGGCTGACACTGACGCAAAGATCGCTCCCATTACGGCGGCACCATTCATCAACCCCAGATTTCGAGACAGGCTGAGCATACCCGAGATGACGCCGCGTTGCCCCTCGGAGGCTGAACTGATCATCGAGGTGTTGTTCGCAGCCTGAAAGGTTGCGTAGCCGGATGTCATCAACACCACGGGCAGAACGTATCCAACGAGCCCGGCAGACGCCGGCAGTATCGCGATGACCGAGGCTCCGGCCACGATGCCTGCGAGGCCGAAGAGGACCATGGTCCTTGCTCCGTAACGGTCAACCAGCTTTCCGGCCGGCACGCCCGACACGGCGGCAAATAGCGGCCCGGCTGAAAGTGCGACACCGGCGGCCAGTGTTTCGAGGCCTAGAGACCGGATCAGATAGAACGGCCCAACTACGAGTGACGCCATCATTACCGTCGAAACGAGCGAACTTGCGGCCAGGCCCGAAACGAGTGCGGGGCGGCGAAACATCGCTGGATCGAGGAGCGGTGAACCGACACGTGATTCGACCCGAATGAAGGCCGCAACGCCGACTGCCCCGCCAGCCAGCATTATCAAATTTGGGGTATCGAAAACACTGCTGCCGGTTGTCAGTGCAAGCGCGTACGCCGCGAGCGTCAATGCGAGCATGCCCGTACCAACGAGATCAAAGCTCGTTCCGGCCCGTTTTCCCTCACGGTCGGCGGGCAGAAAGCGCTGTGCAAGCATAAAATTGATGACCCCGACGGGCACATTGACCAAAAAGATCGACCGCCATCCGAATCCTGCGATCAGCACGCCGCCAAGCGATGGCCCGAGGCTCGTACCGATCGCCGACATGGTGCCAAGCAGCCCGATCGAACTGCCGAGCTTTTCGGAAGGCACGGTCTGCCGCACCATGGAAACCGTAAGCGACAGCATGATCGCCGCCCCGATTCCCTGAAAGCAGCGGGCCGCGACCAGCGTCCATAGCGAGGGAGCCGCCCCGCACGCAAGCGAGGCCGCCGTAAAGAGCCCGATCCCGAAGAGCAGCAGCCGACGGGTACCGAAGAGGTCGCCTAATCGGCCCACGCTAACGATCAAGGTGGTTATCGCGAGCAGGTACGAAAGAATGATCCACTGGGCCGATCCGAACGGAGCGTTGAGAGCCGCCGCAAGGTGCGGCAGGCCGGCGTTGGCAATGCTGGTATCGAGCGACGGCATCAGCATCGAGATACAGAGAGCGGCAAGCGGCCAGCGGGCGGTCGGTGCGTTCGCATGTGCCCCTGCGGCAGTGATCGTAGTTTGATTTTCATTGCTATTTTTCATGCGGTAATTATCCGGTAATTTCGGGTATAGCGGAAGACGCACGGGTCGCACTATATACATGCATGCTACGCTATGTGTTAAAATGTCCAATTATGACCAACCCCGATCTGAACTTACTCTTTACGCTTGACGCCGTACTCGCCGAGGGCAGCGTGGCCGGTGCGGCCCGGCGGTTGGGACTGAGCCCGTCCGCAATGAGCCGTTCCCTGGCCCGCCTTCGGCAGGTGACGGGCGATCCTTTGCTCGTGAGGGCCGGTCGCGGAATGGTCCCGACCCCGAGGGCGATCGAACTCAGCGAGAGCGTGCCTCCGCTGGTGAGCCAGTCGATTGCGGCCCTGCAGCCGGCTTCGGCTCCGGATCTGAGGAGCGTCGAGCGGCCGTTCACGATCCGAACGAGCGAGGGATTTGTCGAAACCTTTGGCGCGGCGATGATCGGATGTGCGGCGGCCGAAGCACCCGGCGTTACATTGCGTTTCGTCCTACGGGCTGAAAAGGAAAGCGATCTGTTGCGTGACGCGACGGTCGACCTCGAGATCGGTGTGGTCGGCCGAACGGTGCGGCCGGAGGTGCGGGCACAGCTATTGTTCCGTGACCGTTTGACCGGCGTTGCGGCGAAGGGCCATGAGTTGTGCACAGCCGAGATCACGGCGAAACGCTATGCCGCCTGCCGCCATATCCTCGTGTCGCGAAGAGGCGCTGATCGCGGGCCGGTGGATGACGCGCTTGCGTCGCTCGGGCTCGAGCGGCGGATATCGGCCATCGTTGGCGGATTTTCGACGGCGGTGGCCCTGGCAGGAGCGACCGAGCTGGTCGCGACCGTTCCGGAACGTCTTACGACGGCACTTCGCGGCGGTCTGTACAGTTTTGAATTGCCGTTTGACACGCCCGCCATCCCGATCTCATTGCTCTGGCATCCGCGCCTCGACGCCGATCCGGTGCATCGCTGGCTGCGGAGCGTGGTTCGCCAAATTTGTACGGCGGCCGGAGGCCAGAGAGATGATAACTAGCTACTTGCTGGTTTTGTTGCGGTTCTTGTCGCGGTGGCGTTCGACAGCGAGTTGGATCAACTCATCGAGGACCTGCGGGAACGGTTTGCCGCTGCCGGCCCACATTTTAGGGTAACCCGAGGCGTCGGTGAGGCCGGGCAGGGTATTGATCTCGTTGACGAGAAGCATGCCGTTGTCATTGCGCAGGAAAAAATCGACCCGGGCGAGGCCCGAACCGTCGATCGAACGAAATGCGGCGATGGCAAAGGCACGGATCTTTTTGACAAGTTCGT
>JAIBCA010000032.1 GCA_019694345.1 Pyrinomonadaceae bacterium
CGCGGCGTCAATTCGTCACGCCGATAAAGCACGGCGCCCATCAGTGAAAGGTATTTATTCACCCGATAGTCCAGTACCGCCGCGATGCGGCTGTCGAGCGGCTTGACCGGGTTTCGCCCGATCCGCGAAATGCCGCTGAATGTGGCCGTCAGCCGGTCGAACGTCTTGCCCTTGCTGTCCTTGTCCCGCACCAGCGGTACGATCAACTGGATCTCGTTCCACGATTCAAACTCCGATGGCAGCGATTGTGCCGATCCGGCAACAGCACAGACGGTCAACAGCGATAGGATCAATAACAGGCGTATTTTCACAGTGATCTTGCTCTAGACCATGGGCCGCAGCGAGCTTGTAACAAATTTGTAACATAAATGTTACAACAATGTCCGCGATTTGGCGTCCGCCGAGCCTAAATTTTCGCCGAACTCCCCCAAACGCTTCGTCCGGCGCCCGGTAAAAATGCTTGACTTCGAGGTCATTCGACCTATACTTGCATAAAAGCCATTTCACACGATTGCGGGCGCAAACGGGAAAACTGCGCATAGCCGACAGCCGCAGATCGTCCGTGACCGCAAACTTACTTACGGAGCCGCTCAATGTTCAGCACCAAAAAGACCACTCTCATAACTATCGCCGCATTTGTTGTTATCACAGCCGCAGCACTCGCATCATCGGCGGCCCTTCGCGAAACGGCCGGCGAAAAGTTCGACTCTGTTCGGGAATTTTTGGGTATTGCGGCCGCACCAACCAGCACCACCGCTCCCGAAATGTCATTAGCTCAGCAACCCGAGACCGCCGAACCGATGGTGTTTGCGGGCGTGACTTATTACTCGCAGGGCAGCTTGGCCCCAAACACTCTGGCAAATTGGAACACTGTACGAGGCGGCGGCGGATCAACACCAGCGAACTTTACCGGTGGCGACATATTTGTGATCCAGAACGGTCACAACATGACGACGAACGCGACATGGTCCGTTTCCGGGGCGTCGTCGAAGGTGTGGATCGAAAACGGGGGAACGTTAACGGCGACCTTTGCAATTACGCTCGCCAGTGCGACTACGTTTCAGATCGATAACGGCGGAACGTATGCCCATGGGAACAACACTGCGTACGCCACGACGATATTCCAGGGAACAGAGTTGTTTGCTGCCAACAGCACGGTCATTTTAAACAATTCAAATACGACTGGTCCGTCAAACGTCACATTCGGGAATCTTACGATCAACTTTACCGCCGATCCGGGGGGAGCGGTAAACAGCTCGGGCGGAATATCAACGATCAATGGCAATCTCACGGTTATCAGCACATCTACTCGAGAGTTTCGCCTGACCGGGTCAGCAGCGTTGACGCTGGGTATTGGTGGAAACGTAGATATTCAAGGTGGAACTCTTAACTTTGCAAACGGCGCAGCAGCAACCGCTGTGATTAACATTGGGGGTAATTACAGCCAATCAGGCGGAACTTTTACTTCGCCCGGGGCAGTAACATCAATTAACTTCACTGGTAGCGGCAAGACATTCGTTCAATCCGCAGGGACCCTTACGAGCACGAACATCAATTGGACAGTCAATTCCGGAGCTTCGCTTACACTTGCAAACAATCTTCCGGTAGCGACTTCGCGAACATTTACCGTAAATGGCACTCTCAACTGCGGCACAAATTTCCTTTCAGGGGCAGGTAATTTCTCACTCTCGTCGGGAGCGACTCTAGGGATCGGCGACGCGAACGGCATCACGACCAGTCCGACTTTGTCCGGAAATATTCAGGTTACTGGGTCACGGACGTTCAATACCGGCGCCAATTACTCCTACAATGGCTCAGCTGCGCAGTCAACAGGAAATGGACTCCCAGCGACGGTCAATGATTTGACGATCAACAACTCAAGCGGGGTGACGCTCAGCGGTGCGCGGTCAGTTGCCGGAACGCTGACGCTCACGAGCGGCAATCTCATCACTGACAACACCAACCTTTTGTCGATCACTAATACAGCCGCAGGTGCTGTCTCGGGCGGCTCGGCGGGTTCGTATGTCAAAGGCCCGATCGCACGTGCGGTTCCGACCTCATCGAGCCCATATGTATTCCCGATCGGCGATGGCGGCTATAACCCGCTCGAGCTGCAGAACCCGGGTGTTTCCGGCGGAAGCGTCACGGTGAAAGCGTCCGTCGTGGACGCCAGTTCAGGCGGAACTGCCGGCACCGGCATGGGCACGCTGAAGACGAACCGTTATTGGAATGTCAGCCAGGTCGGTACATTTAATAGCGTCGCGGTCAAGCTGACCGACTCAACGGTCGCCGCCGGTGACCTCGTCGGCAGGTCGACCACCGGCCAGACCGGAGCCTATGACGCGTGGGGCGGAACGGTCTCGGGCTCGACGATCACGTCGAACTCGATACCGGCGGTCGGTTTCTTCAACATCGGCACATCGCCGCCGCCGACGCTCGGGACCTACGGAAACACGAGTGTCGGATTGAGCGGCAATACGACGGTGACGCCGTCGGCGACGCCGGCGAATACAACTAGCATCGTCGTTGCGTCAACGGCCGCGTTCAAGGGGGCCCTTTCGGCGAATACTTCGACCGGTATCGTTCGGGTAATGAATGCACACCCGGCGGGCACATATCCGGTCACGGTCACGGCGTTCGGGCCGGGCGGTCCGTCCACGGCCACATTCAACCTGACGGTGACTGACGGCACGCCCTGCGGCGGGGCAACATCATTCTCGTTTGCACCGGCCGCGACAGTTGCGATCGGTACCGGTACTTATCCGAGGGCCGTGGCGGTCGGCGACCTGAACGGCGACGGCATCCAGGATGTCGTCTCGGCAAACACGACATCGAGCAATATCTCGGTGCTGCTCGGTAATGGTTCGGGCGGATTTGGTGCCGCGGCGAACTTCGCAATGGGATTTTCACCGACCGGCATCGCTCTCGGCGATATGAACGGCGACGGCCGGCTCGACGTGATGACCGCTAATTCAGGTGGCGACGTCTCATACCGGCCGGGCGCCGCCGGCGGTACGTTCGGGGCGTTGACGAACCTTACGGTCGGTACCAGTCCGACATCGGTCGTGATCGGTGACTTTAACGCCGACGGCAAGCTCGACTTTGCGACGGCAAACAGCGGCTCCAACAATGTTTCGTTACGGCTCGGCGACGGTGCGGGCGGTTTTGCGGCGGCGACGAACTTTGCGGTCGGAACCCAGCCGATCACGGTTGCGACGGGCGACTTCAACGGCGACGGCAAACTAGACCTTACGACGGCAAACATCAGCTCAAGCAACGTTTCAATCCTGCTGGGCAATGGTGTCGGCGGCTTCGCGGCGGCCGTCAATTATGCCGCGGGTACGGCACCGATCTCGGTCGCCGCCGGTGACATCAACGGCGACGGCAACCCGGACCTCGCGGTCGCCAACCAAGGCGGACTTCCGGGCGTTGGCGTTCTGATGGGCACCGGTGCCGGTGCTTTCGGGCCTCGGACCGGTTATCCCGGCGGAGTTTTGCCGGCGGCCGTTGCTTTCGGCGACTTTAACAACGACGGCAAGCTGGACATAGCTGCGGGTGACCAAAACGGGCCGACGGTCCCGATCCTGCTCGGTGACGGGGCGGGCGGATTTGAATATACGCGAAACTTTACCGTCGGTACGTCACCGCGTTCGATCGCGGTGGCCGACCTCAATGGTGACGGGCGGCAGGACATCATCTCCGGAAATTCAGGGTCGGATAACCTCTCGGTCCTGCTCGGCACTTGCATCACGCCCGAGGCCAACTTGAAGGGCAACGGCGTTTCGATCGCAGACGGCGATGTCACACCTTCGCTCGCTGACCATACGGATTTTGGACCGGCGCCGATATTTTCGACGGTCACGCGGACGTTTACCATCGAAAATACGGGAACCGGCGAGCTTTATCTGACACAGCCGAACAAGGTCTCGATCACCGGTGCCAACGCCGACCAATTCCAGATGGTCCTGCCACCCGCGTCGAACGTAATTGCACCTGGCGGCTCGGCGACTTTTAACGTCGACTTTTACCCGACCAGCCCCGGCCTGAAAACGGCGGTCATCTCGATCGCCAACAGCGACACGGACGAGAACCCATACGATTTTGTTATTCAGGGCACCGCGACGGCGAGCTACACCGTCACCTATGACGGCAACGGCAACACGGGCGGCACGGCACCGACCGACCCGAACAGCCCATATACGTATCCGGCAACAGTGACCGTGCTCGGCAACACCGGCGCTCTGGTCAGGACAAATTACAACTTCAACGGCTGGAATACGCAATCGGACGGCTCCGGCACTACATATCAGCCGGCCGACACGTTCAGCATCACCGCTGATACGACGCTTTACGCCGTCTGGACGCCGACACCGCCGACGATCGGCACCTATTCCGGAGCGTCAATAGTGATGAGCGACAACGGTGTCGTCACGCCGGGATCGGCGCCGACGTTCACTACGTCCGTTTCTGCCCGCACCGATACCAGATTCAAGGGCACGCTGGCGGCTAATCCCGCGACCGGTGCCGTGACCGTGACCAACGCGTATCCGTCAGGCATTTATCCGGTCACGGTGACCGCATTCGGCCTTGGCGGTTCGGTCTCGACGACATTTAACCTGACGGTCAACGCCGCGGGCTGCGGCGGAACGTCCGGCTTGGGCCCTGTGGCAAATTCGGCCGCGGGCACCGCGCCGAAGTCGGTCGCGGTCGGCGACTTTAACGGTGACGGCAATCAGGATCTCGTGACGGCCAACAGCGGGTCGGCAAATGTTTCGGTGATGTTAGGCACCGGTTCGGGAACCTTTTCCGCCGCGACGAGCTTTACCGTCGGGACTACGCCGCAATCGGTGGCGGTCGGCGACTTTAACGGCGACGGACGTCAGGACATTGTGGCGGCAAACTACGGTTCGAACTCGGTCTCGCTGCTGCTCGGCAACGGCGCCGGTTCATTCGCTCCGAAGACGGACACGAGCCTCGGGGCCCAAACGCCGTATATGCTCGCGCTTGCCGACATCAACGGCGACGGGCGGCAAGATGTGGTGACGGCTAATGTGACCGGCTCGGTCAGCATTCTTTTCGGAACCGGGTCGGGCACATTTACTTTGTCCACCCAGTTCGTTTCCGGCAGTGTGCCGGTCTCGGTCGCGGCCGGCGACTTTAACAATGACGGTAAACAGGATCTCGTGGTCGCACATTCGTCGGCCGGCTTTGTGACGATCATGCCGGGCAATGGCGACGGCACGTTCGGCATATTCACCACGTTTGCGTCGGGGCCGTTTTCGGCATCTGTCGCGGTCGGCGACCTCAATGGCGACGGAAAACAGGACCTCGCGGTCGCAAATTCGTCGGCAGGCACGATATCTGTCCTGGCCGGCAACGGTTCCGGCGGCTTTGGAGCGGCGACACCTTTCACTGTCGGCACTACACCGCTGCATGTTGCCACTGCGGACCTCAACGGCGACGGCAACCTCGACCTCATTTCCGCAAACAGCGCGTCGAACAATATGTCGGTGCTGACGGGCAACGGCTCGGGCTCATTTGCTGCGGCGGTCAATTACGGCACCGGCACGAGCCCGAATGCGGTCGCGGTCGGCGACATCAACGGCGACGGATTTCAGGATATCGCTGCTGCCAACAGCGGGTCGAACAACGTCTCGGTCCGGCTCGGGACCTGCATGACATCGGTCACCTACAACGGTAACGGCAGCGACAGCGGCAGCGTTCCGGTCGACCCGGCATCATACGCGGTCGGTTCGACGGTGACGGTCCTCGGTAATACCGGCGGCCTTTCACGCAACGGATATGATTTCAGCGGCTGGAACACGGCCCCCGATGGAAGCGGCACGAGCTATGCTCCGTCCGGTACCTTCACGATCAACGCCAACACGACGCTCTACGCAAAATGGGCGATCAAACAGTACACACTGACCTACAACGGCAACGGCAATACCGGCGGCACTGCGCCGGCGCCGGTCACGCAGAATTACAATACGACAGTTGCGGCGGCTGCGGCCGGTACGCTGACCAAGACGGGCTACGCCTTCACCGGTTGGAACACCGCCGCCAATGGCAGCGGTGCGGGCTACGCGGTCGGAGCGCCATTCACATTTACCGCCACCACGACGCTTTATGCTCAATGGATAGTTGCGCCGGTGATCACACTCGACACCGGCTCGCTGGCATTCGGCAACGGTAACACAGGCTTCGGTTCGGCACCGCAAAGCAAGGCGATCTCGGGTGCTAACCTTACGGGCAACATCACGTGTACGGCGCCGGCAGATTTTCAGGTCTCGTCGAACGGCACAAACTGGGGCAGCACCGCGACATTCACGCAGTCGGGCGGCTCGGCAAGCGGAACGCTCCGCACACGGTTCAATCCCGGATCGACGGGCGTAAAAACGGGCAGCATTTCATGCACGAGCAATTTCGCCGCGGCTCAGAGTTTTACCGCCGGCGGAACGGGCTTTAACCCGCAATATCGCGGCGGCCGCATCGATTGGCAGAAGTCCGGCATTGCCAATATTACGTTTACAGCCGAGGCGGCGTTCAAGACCAGCGATTTTGGGGCGGTCGCGATCAATGATCTGATCGACGTCGGGGCCGATTTCGACTACGGCGACGGAACCGCTTTGGAGGATGTTCGTTTGAAGGTGACGAGCGTCAACGCAAGTGAGGGTTGGTTTTACGGCACGCTGGTCAAGGTCGGCGGAGGTACGCTGACCTATACGTATCCGACGGCGAACGCAACTTACAAAGCGGTCTGGAAAGGCACGGGGCGGCTCTTGACGGCGACCAATTTCAGCACGAGCGATTGGCGTCTCGCGGCAGACGTCAAGATCGAGACTGTGGTCACAACGACACGCTCGTCTCGCTCGACCGTCGTGCCGGTCCTGTATGTTCAGGACAACAGCATCGTCTCCTTCACATTGCCGATCAACTCCTACGATTCATATGCGACTACGGCAACGGCTGGTACGGCCGGTGATTTCGTAGCAAATCCGGCGGTCCCGTCCGCTCAGTTCGTACCGCCGGGTTTGACCGTAAGTCCGGCAGGCCTCATTAGCTGGGACATCCGCGACATCGTACAGGCGGGCATCGCGTCGGGGCAGACGTACTACCTCGCGGTCACGCTCGACAACGGCCACGGCACGATTTCTCCGGTCGAGATAATGGTCAGCGTCACGCCGGCCGCGGTGTTGAATCTGGACCTGACCGCACTTGATTTCGGCTCGGTCACGATCGGCGCTAACTCCGCCGGACAGTCAAAGGCGATCTCGGGCAGCAATTTGCCGACCGACATCCTTTGCCAATCGACCCCGGATTATCAGGTGTCGTCCAACGGCACGGTATGGAATAGCTCTGCGACGATCACGCAATCGGGCGGCAACGCGAGCGGCACGCTTTACACGCGGTTCTCGCCGACCTCGGGAGGCGCGATCCCGGGTCAGGTACAATGCTCGAGCGGAACGGCGGTTTTCAAGATCTTTGACACAGCGGGGATCGGTGTCGCGCCCAGTTACACCGTCACATTCAACAGCAACGGCGGCAGTGGTACGATGGCAAATCAGACCGCGAACACGCCGACGGCACTTACCGCCAATGCGTTCACGCGAACGGGCTACACCTTCGCCGGATGGGGAACGTCGCCCGGCGGCCCGGCGATCTTTGGCAACGGAGCAACGTACTCATTTGCCGCAAATATCACGCTCTATGCCCAGTGGACGATCAATCAGTAC
>JAIBCA010000170.1 GCA_019694345.1 Pyrinomonadaceae bacterium
GAGGCCTCGGCACCCTCGACCATCTCTCGCGGTACCGTGAAGGCCACCGCCAAAAACAACGCAAACAGACACAGGACCGCGATCTTAAAATGCCTCATCAAAATTACCTCTGTTCAACGGCCGCACCCGCCGCACGCTGAGCGTTTTCCGATTGTAGCATCTCACCGTGACGGCGGGATACAGTTTTCTTACGCGTGCAAAAGCCAGCGGGCCCCGGCCTGCACTATTGAGCAGACCGAGGCCCGTTGGATCTTCAACGGTCGTTACTATCTCACATACGCGTTCGGCACAGGCAAATCGCTGCTCGCACCGAATTGCTGGATCAGCACACCGGCGGTCGAGCGGTTAAGGTACCATGTGGCGTTCGAACCTCGAAAGACGCCCGCGTCCATCTTGCCGTCGCCGTCGTAGTCGCCCGGTGCCGGTGTATCGCCGCTGGCGCCGAAGGGGAACGCGTAGAACGAAGCATCCTCGCTCCGCAGGATATACCAGTTTCCGTTCGCGGGAGTCCAGATGGCGACATCTGCCTTGCCGTCGCCTGTGTAATCGCCTTGGACGTTCTTGTCGTTCGGCCCGCCGAAGATATAGACGATCAGTCCCGCGGAGGAACGGTTCAGCCACCATTGTCCGCTCGAAGGACGAAAGATCGCGATGTCCGCCTTGCCGTCGCCGTCGTAATCGGCGGGGACGGGGAAATCGGTCGCCGCTCCGAAGGCCTGGATCGTTGTTCCGCCTCCGGAATTCTGGATGTACCAGGTCGTGGTGGACGGCCGGAATACCGCCGCATCGGCCTTTCCGTCGCCGTCGTAATCGTCGGGAACCGGCACGTCGCCGCTAGCGCCGAACGGGAATGAGTAGAAGGAGAAGTCTTCGGACCGAAGAACGAACCATGCTCCAAGCGACGGCCGATAGAACGCGACATCGGTCACGCCGTCGCCCGTGAAATCGGCCGGAGTCAGTTTGTCGGACGAGTTTCCGAACGTAGTGACGATCAGACCCGAAGTTGAACGATCAAGCCACCATTGCCCGTTCGAAGGCCGGAAGATCGAGATATCGGTCTTGGTATCGCCGTCGAAATCGAGCCGTCCGCGGTTCGGGCTGTTGAGGCTGAACAGGTAGCCGTCCGTCACGTTGCCGTTGTAAGTCGTACTGAACGCGCCGGGTGTGGTCGGAAATCCCGTCGAATACGTCTCGCCGGCGACGAACGCCTTCCCGTTCGGAGTGACGGCAATGGCACGGCCGCGGTCGATGTTCGTACTGCCGACAAACGTCGAATAGGCGAGTGAACTCATCGCCGGATTGAGTTTTGTGACAAAGACATCGTCCGTGCCGTTCGGCGTCGTGTCGTAAGCTCCGACCGATACCGGATAGTTCGACGAAAGTGTATAGCCGGCGACATAGACATTCCCGATGCTGTCCGTGGAGATCGATTCGCCGTAGTCCGTATCGCTTCCGCCGAGGAGCGTCGAGGCCACGAGCGCCGTCCCGGTCGAGTTGAACCGCGTAACGAACGTGTCTTCGCCGCCGTTGTGTGTCGTGTCGAATACACCCGCGGTCGTCGGATAATCGGTCGCGGCATCGACGGTGTTGCCGGTGATCACTGCGTCCGCCCCGACAAGCGCGATTCCCCAGCCGGTTTCGGTCGCGGCTCCGCCGATAAACGTCGAATAGCCGAGCGCGGAGCCGGCCGGATTGAGCTTTGTGACGACGACATCGCCGCCCCCGCTGATCGAATTGTCGTAGGCTCCCGGAGAGATCGGATAGGACGTCGAACACGTGGTGCCGGTGACGTAGGCGGCGCCCGTCGAATCGACCGCGATCGAGTAAAGTGCGTCAACGCAGGATCCGCCCAGATAGGTCGAATACGACAAACTGCTTCCGGTGGAGTCGAATTTCACGACAAAGCCGTCGGTGAACCCGTTCGCGGAATCGTTGTTTGTCTGATCGAACGCTCCGGGCGTCGTCGGGAAGTTCAGCGTCGCAAAGTTCGTGTAGCCCGTGATGTAAGCATCACCGGTCGGGCCGACCGCGACGCCCTCACCGTAATCGATGTTGCTTCCGCCGATCAACGTCGAGTAAACGAGCGTCGACCCGGTCGAGTTGAGCTTCGCGAGATACGCGTCGTAGCTTCCGTTATGCGTGGTGTCGTATGCGCCGACAGTGGTCGGGAAATCCGTCGTGCTGTCCAGTGTCTGGCCGGTTATGAAAATATTGCCGTTCGAATCAAGGGCGATCCCTTTGCAGGTTTCATTGCTGTTGCCGCCGATGTAAGTCGAGAAAATGAGCGACGAGCCGGTCGAACCGAACTTCGTAACGATCGCATCAGTTGCTCCGTTGTGAGTGTCGTCATAGGTTCCCGGCGTGGTCGGAAATGTCGCATTGCTGGTGAATCCGCAAACGACCGCCTCGCCGGAGGAATTGGTCGCGACCGCCCAGTTTTCGTCGCCTGATGTGCCGCCGAGAAAGGTCGAATAGCCGAGGCTTACCGGCGGATCGATGACGAGGGTCTGATCTGGATCGTAAGCGCCGACCTCGAAAGAAACGAAAAACGGATCAAGGCCCGAGATCTTGTCCGTCGCCGCGGCGCGGATGCGATATCCCGATTCGACATCAGAGCGGATCCCGCCGATTTCCTGATAGGTCACCGGCTTGCCTTGTCTGATCGTTCCGGAATCGGTTTCGATGACGAGTCTGCCTTCGGCGTCGGTCGAAACGTTGCGAGCGCCTTCGATCCTCCACTCGATCTTTCGGGGATCAGCATTCGGCGCAACGATCAAGTCGTACTCAGCCGAGCCCGCATCGAGGCCGTACCATTTGATCGAAACGCCGTCGTAAATGTTCTCAGTGGTGACCGATCCAAACGCCTGCACGTCTGTCGTCCAACGTGACGGATCATCACCCAGGAAGTAGTTGTATCTTTCGGTGGACGGGTCGGATCCGACCGGTGGATTTGATACCTCAGCTCCCTCGAGCGACATAAAAACCGCAGTCGAAGTCGAGCGCTCCCCGTTTCGTACGACAAAAACGGCCGACGAGTCATTGGTCAGAAACATCTGACCGCCGCCGCCGCGGGCATTGAACCGAACGTGATCTGGGAATTGCCCGCGATTCTCCTCGAATCGAATACCGGAGGTCCGTGCGGGCGTCGACGCCGTTTTGCTTTCGGACCGAACGGCGGGTCCATTTCCAAGAATCAGGGCGTACGCAGACAGAACTACTACAAGCGAAAGCGTGAGGAGCGATCGCAGGGGGGATCTGTTATTTATTAACATCTTCTTCCTCCAAGTAATGGTTTATATAAAAAGTCCGAGATAAACGAGACCTGAAAGAAATAGCGGAAGGACCGTATTCGACGAATACCTTCCCTTGGATTGGACGAAGATGGCGGAAGATTAGCGCAGATGCTCTTATTTGTAAATCGCAGATCGATCAGGGGTGCTAATTGCCGCAGCCGCCCTTTGGGATCAAGGATTCGGCACCAAGAGCTGCCAACGCTCCGTACCCTGAAGGCGCAAGGCCGCACGAGCCGCACGCTGACCTTTTTCCGATTGTAGTGTCACAGCGTGACGGCAGGATACAGTTTTATTACGCGTGCAAAAGTCAGCGGGCCCCGGCCTGCACTATTGAGCAGACCGAGGCCGGTTGACATTTCGAGGTCCGTTCTTACCTGACGAACGCATTTGGCAGCGGCATGTCGCCCGGCGAGCCGAACTGCTGTATCAGCGTGCCGCCAGCCGAAAGGTTCGCGTACCATGTCGCCGTTGAAGGCCTAAAGACCGCCGCGTCCACACGGCCATCACCGTCGTAGTCGCCCGGTGCCGGCGTATCGCCGCTGCCGCCGAACGGGAACGCATAGTAGGTCAGATCTTGGCTCCGCAAGATAAACCATTGACCGCTCGCCGGTATCCAAAATGCAACATCGGCCTTTCCGTCGCCGGTGTAATCGGCCGGCACGGCCTTGTCGGTCGGAGCTCCGAACTGCGTCGCGAACGACCCGCCCGAACTCTTCAGGATCCACCACTCGGAACCGCTCGCTCCGGTAGGACGAAATACGGCAATATCGGCTTTGCCATCACCGTCGTAGTCGGCGGCGACAGGCTTGTCAGTGGTCAGCCCAAACTGTTGTATCGTCGTGCCGCCACCCGAATTGCTGATGTACCAGGTCGCCGTCGATGGCCGGAAAACCGCCGCGTCCGCCTTTCCGTCCGCGTCATAATCGGCCGGTGCGGGCACGTCACCGCTGCCGCCGAACGGGAACGCGTAGAATGAGAAATCGTCGCTTCGAAGCACGAACCAGAAACCGGTACTTGGCCGGAAGAACGCAATGTCTGTCTTGCCGTCGCCCGTGTAGTCCGCCGGAACGACGGTGTCGGTCGATGACCCGAACTGTGCCGCTCCGTTGCCGCCGTTCGAAGAACGCAGATACCACCACTCACCGCCCGAACTGCCAGTCGGCCTGTACACCGCAAGATCGGTCTTTGCATCGCCGTCGAGATCAAATGCGGTGCGGGGAATCGTCGGCGTCGGTGTCGGCGTCGGTGTCGGCGTTGGTGTCGGTGTGGGGGTAGGTGTCGGGGTTGGTGTCGGCGTTCCGGCTGACGGGCTTACCGTCGTTGTCCCGTTATAGATCTGATCGCCTTCATTTGTACCGTCATTGTTCGCCTGATTTCCCACCGCATAAAATTTTACGGTTCCGACGTTGGTTGCCGGTGCGGTCCAGTTCATTGTCCACTGGGCGCCGCCGTTCTGCCCTGCAAACGTGCCCTCGCTTGTGTGTTCGATGTATTGCCGGTTAAAGCCGACGATGGTCTTGGTATTGGGCGAAAGGTTAGAGAACGATCCCGCCATGGTGTTGTCAACCTGCGCAAGAGCGGTCATTTCAAAGCCCCACCGGGCCCTCGTCGGGTCGTTGGTCTGGTGCGTCACCTGGATCTGATAGGTCTGCCCGGGTACGTAGGTTGTCGGAGCGGTGATAACAAATGAGCCCACGCCTATCTCCGGGGTATGGCAGCTTCGGCAAGTGCTCTCACCCGGTGCGGCGGTCATTCCCGCGGGTGGCCCGTCCGATAGTGAACTGACCGTTGGGACGACCAGATCGTTCGAGCTAAATCCGACGGCGACGAATGCCAAAACGACAAATGAAATGATCAGCTTTACTTTTGTTTTCATGTTTCTCCCAACGGTTAAGATTTGAACTTTCGAATATACGCAACCACAGAGGCTATCTTGTCCGCGGTCAGACGATTTTTGAAGGCGGGCATCGACCCTTTGCCCTTGCTGACGATCCGGGTATCACGAGCCTCGTTCGGACTCCATTCATCGCTGGTCAGATCGACCGCGCCGACTTGACGCCCCTTTGCGGTTCGCGCTTTTCCGTCGTTGCCGTGACATCTCGCGCAGTTCTCCGAATAGACACGTTCGCCACTGTAAAGAGCCCTGGAACTCACGACGGACGGCCCCGCCGTCATCGCTGTCACGGCCGCGGCTACAAAAACGAAGATGGCCGACGACAGGACTAAGCCTATTTTCCATCTATAGTTCTGACTACATTTCATGATCAATGTCACCTCTCTTTAACGTGTCATCGGTCCCGGGACATCCGTCACCGGCCCGCCCGACTGTCACGTCCGTTCAATGATGCCTGGTCAAAATTGTTTTGTTGTTGTCGATGCTCTTCAAAACGCAAGTGCCGTGCCGATTAGGAAAGTCCATTGTTTACAACATTTTGGCCAAAACGGCCGAAACTGAAATAAGTCATTCTGATTAATAAAATTCAAATATCTGGATAATCAGGCCTTCCTGAGTCCGGTTCAAAACCGTCTCGCCAGATTGAAACCGATGACCAGTTTTCGCGGCGAAAACAACAGGTTGCTCGAGTTGTATCGGCTGGTCGTAGTCGTTTGCGTGTTCGAAAATGTCAATGCGAACGAGTGCTTTCCGATGTTCTTCTGAATTCCGAAACCGATCTCCGGCTGCGACCGGTTGGTAAATCCGACAACGTTAAAGTTGGGCCCGAGTACCGGCGATACCCTGCCGAGTTTGAACCCGATCCGGGGTGTGAATTCGAACGTGGCCACAATGTCAGGCCTGATCAACACCGCCGCGCCGAAACCGAACGAACCGGTATGCGGCGACATTTTGAATTGGTTTGCGATCTGTGCCGGCGGAAAATAATCGGTCGGCCGCGGGTTAAAACGGCCCTGTCCGTTCGAATTGATATGCAGCGCCGGTGAAAAGAACAGATAAACCCTCTTTCCGATGCGGCCTGACAACCTGGCTTGAAAATTGTAGGTATATTCTTCAGTGAAGTTCCCATTGCCTTCGATGCTGGCATTGGCCGAAAGAGCGATCGGCGAGTCCTTATCCTGTGTCAGGAAATTGTATCCGACGCCCAGTTCGATCACTCGGCACAAGCCGCGTTGACACAATGGCGAACGGTAGGCCGAAACATAAAGTTTGTCGGTGACGCCATACGTCATCCCAAATGAAGCGATCCCGAAACTGTCTAAACCGAAGAGCGTCCGGCCGCTTGAGTTCAGCGGGTGGATCGGTTGGGTGAAACGATGGGTAAACTCCATGTTCCAGGTGCCTTTGGGCATACTTTTCGGCGTCGGCAGATTTATTAGCCTGACGGAGTACGGTTCCTCGCCTTTGTCAAAATCGTAGGCACTATCGCCCGCATCGTCAGTTTGTTTCGCCGCTACCGTGCCCGTTTTCGCCGTCGCTGTGCTGCTGACCTCGGTCGCGGCCGATCCGCGGTCGACCGTTGCCACCAGCTTGGTGTTCGTGTCGATCTTGATGCGCTCGCCGTTCGATTCGATATACACGACCCCGGCCTGTGTTTCGTCGAATATCACCTTGATATTTTCGGGTTTCTTCGTTTCGGCAACGGGCGTTGCCGACGTCTGCGCGGAGGGCGGGAGCGTCGTTGTGTCACCGCCCGGCCCGGTTTTCTGGCCGTTGGCGGACGCCGCCAGCGAACAGATCGCAATGGCGATCAGTACCACCGTTGTAATTGACGCCGCTCGTTGTGAGCCGGAAACCGAAAATATTTGTCTCATCCTGTTGATCCTCAATACTTGAAACATCAAAAAATCAAACGCACCGACCCGGCCACGTCAAAAATAATGATCGGCCCGACGATCGGACATAATGCCCGTCCGAAAACCTCAAACCCGTCCGAAACAATTCGATCCGGCCGGCTGAAAGTACTGCTTTTTCTGGGTAAAACTCACTGTACGATTCGCCTCGTCCAAAATAGGTTTCCCGGGCCCAAAAAACTTTTTTTCCGGATGCACTGCACCACGACTGCCCCAAAAGCCAACCCTAACTACCTACTACAGTGCACAGAACCTGTTCCAAAAGACCTGTCCCATAACAAATGATCTTTTCCGGCGCGCTAACGCGGGTCAGCTTACCAAAGCAAAACGGCCCGCCTGCTGCCACAGGCGGGCTCGTTCTTCAAACTTGATACAGACTTATCTCACATACGCGTTCGGCACAGGCAAATCGCTGCTCGCACCGAATTGTTGGATCAGCACACCGACGGCCGAGCGGCTCAAGTACCAGGTCGTGTCCGACGGGCGGAAAACACCGGCGTCGTACT
>JAIBCA010000091.1 GCA_019694345.1 Pyrinomonadaceae bacterium
GAACCTTGTACACCGACCAGACGCCGCTTGACCTCGCCAACGCCGGCATCACGCCGCTGACGCAGCAGGAACAGAACGGCCGCAACCTTTTTGTCGCGAACGAATGCGCGGTCTGTCACGCCGGTTCGCTGACGAGCGACAACAGTTTTAGGTACATCGGCGTCCGTCCGCCAAATGATGACACCGGCCGCTTTCAGGTAACCGGCAATAACGGCGACCTCGGGCGTTTTCGTACCCCGAGTCTGCGAAATGTCGAACTTCGCGGCACGTTCTTTCATAACGGCCGGTTCAACACGCTCGACCAGGTCGTAGCCTTTTACAATCGAGGCGGTGACTTTAACGCACCAAACAAGGATCCCGACGTCCGACCGCGCGGGTTGAATCCGCAGCAGCAGGCCGACATCGTCGCATTTCTGCGGCGTCCGCACACCGACCCGCGTGCAGCGGCGGAGCTGCCGCCATTCGATCGGCCGACGTTGTTCTCTGAGTCGAATCGCGTCCCGGTCGTTACGGGTACGGGCGTTGCCGGTTCGGGCGGCCAGGTGCCGCAGCCGGTGGCGATCGAACCGCCGCTGGTCGGAAACCCGGCATTCACGGTGGCTGTCTCGAATGCACTCGGTGCAGCAAACGCCGTACTCGTCATCAATTCGACCGATCCCGGCACGGCGTCGATCCCAGCTTCAGGCTCATTCCTGAGGCAGAGCATCACGCTTCAGGGCAACGGCTCGGGCGGCGGATTTGGCTCTGTCATCGTCAATATTCCGGACAATCCGGCACTGGTCGGCCAGACGTTCTTCGGCCGATGGTACGTGACCGATGCGGGTGCGGCCGGCGGATTTTCGGTATCACGAGCGTTCACCTTCACCGTATTCGGCGAGGCAACAGCGGTAAACTCAGCGGCTCATGTTGATTTTGACGGCGATAACAAGACGGACATTTCTATATTCCGTCCGTCGAACGGCCAGTGGTGGTACTCGCGCAGCAGCGACGGCACGAGTGTCGGTATGCAATTTGGCAACGGAACGGACGAGATCGTTCCGGCAGACTTTACCGGCGACGGCAAGACGGATGTGGCGGTGTGGCGTCCGGGCGTCGGCCAGTGGTTCGTGCTGAGGAGCGAGGACAACAGCTTCTACGCGGTTCCCTTTGGCTCGTCCGGCGACATTCCGGTGCCGGCCGATTATGACCGTGACGGAAAGGCCGATGTTGCGGTATTTCGTCCGGCAAGTGCAACCTGGTTCATCCAGGGCAGCACGCAAGGCACCATCATTCGGCAGTTCGGAGCCAACGGCGATCAGCCGCAGGTCGGCGACTATGACAACGACGGCACGGCAGACCTCGCCATTTTCCGCCCCGCAAGCGGCCAATGGTGGATCGAACGCTCGACCGCGGGGCTGCTCGCGACGCAATTCGGCGTCTCGACCGACAAGCCCGTCGCAATGGATTATACGGGCGACGGAAAGACGGACATTGCGTTTTGGCGGCCCTCGACTGGTGAGTGGTTCGTGCTGAGGAGCGAGGATCTGAGCTTCTTTGCAGTCCCGTTCGGCTCATCGACCGATCTGCCCGCACCGGGCGACTATGACGGTGACGGTAAGTCGGATCAGGCCGTTTTCCGCCCGTCGACCGGCACGTGGTATGTGAACCGTTCGACGCAGGGCATCCTGATCACGGCGTTCGGTTCGAACGGCGATCAGCCCGCCCCGGCGGCTTATCTACCCTAAAAGCGGGTAGTATTCGTGCACAACTCCGGCCGGATGCCTCGCGCATTCGGCCTTTTATTGTCGAGATCTTTAGGATCTAAGATATCGTAACGCCGGAGACGGCGGACTACGAGGCGCGTTCGACCGCCGCGTAGAGTTTTAGCCATTCGTCGAGCGTGAGCGTCTCGGCCCGGCGGCCGGCATCGATGGCAGCGGCGGTAAATGCCGCTTCGGCGTCCGGAACTACCGAACGCAGGTTGTTGCGGAGCGTCTTACGTTTTTGGGCAAAAGCCATGCTCACGAGGCGCCGAAAACGCGGTTCGTCCGCCGGAGATGCCGCCTTTGGCGTCAGACGGGCGATCGAACTCCAGACCTTCGGCCGGGGGTAAAATGACTCGGGGGCCACATCGAAGAGCCGCTCGCATTCGAACGCCGCCTCGACCAATACCGTAAAATATCCTCGTTCGCTGTCGCCGCCCCGTGCGGTGATCCGCTCGACCACCTCACGCTGAAACATAAACACCGCCCGCTCACAATGATGTCGGGCGATCGAGACGCTCTCGAGGATCGGCGTCGAAATGTTGTACGGCAGGTTGCCGATGATCTTGACCGGGCCGCCGCCGATGCCCGACAGCAGAGCCTCGAGATCGACCTGCAGAACATCATCGGCGATGAGCCTAAACCGCGGATGTGAACCAAACTCGGCACGAAGCAGCGGGTGAAGGTCACGGTCGATCTCGATCGCTGTCACATTGGCCCCCGTTTCCAGCAGCATACCGGTCAGAGCGCCGCGGCCGGGGCCGATCTCGACCACATTGTCGCCGGGACCGGCTTGGACAGCTGCGACGATCCGCCGCACGGCCGAATCGTCCGTCAGGAAATTCTGCCCGAACGCCTTTTTTGCCCGAGGGCCCGATCTGCCGAATTTGTGCCTCATCGCACTAGATTCTAAGACGCAGATCGCCGATATACAATGCGGGTGCGGTCATAGCTCACGCAGCCGATCTCGTTTTTGTCTTGGAATGCAGAGAAAACTCGGCTAGAATCGTTAGCTAACTATCGTACCAGGCGTAATCCGTTACAAACTATCTAGGCGTGTAGGAAATATGAAACGTTTGATCTCAGCGGCATTTCTTTCTCTGGCTCTAATCGCGTCCGCGGCGGCTCAGGACGATCCGAATCCCAATTCCCCGACTCCGGTGCTGCTCAGTGCGGCCGAAACAGGCCGTGTACTGGCGGTTGAGCCCGGTGATTTCAACGGACGGCTTCCAAAAGCTGCAAAGACGGTCTTCAGCGCGGGGCGTGACTCGGAGGCCGTGCTATTCATGCGACGTCTGCCGTTGATCGATGGCGAAGGCGCGAACGCATTTCGCGTTTACGTCAAACAGCCGAACGGCCGCACTTTCGAGCTTAGATCGGATGAGATACTGCCGACGGGCCGCGACATCATTGCTCTGAGAATATGCATTTGTGACGTTGCCGGTTATCGCGGGCAGCCGGGGGATACCGGAGATTCCTGGATATACGTGACGTGGCGAGGTATGGCGAGCAACCCGCTCAAGATCGCTCTCGGCTCACAGGGCGGCAAGATCGGCCCGCCGCCGGAATTTGCCGCCGCGGTACCGGCCGCACCTGAATTTGTCGGCTACCGTTGGTCCGGTGACCGGACGCGATTTTTGGAACAGGCGACCTTCGGCCCGTCGGCGGCAATGGACGACCGCATACGCCGAATAGGACTCAGAACGTGGCTTGCGGAGCAGTTCGAGGCACCGTATCCGTACATACCGCTTCCCGACCCGCCGCAGATGCCGACGACACCACCGACCGATTGCCAGGCCGGCACTAACCCGACATGCTTTCGCGAACGCTATTCGATGGTGCCGCTGCAGCAATGGTTCTTTCGCGAGGCGTTTTACGGCAACGCTCAGCTTCGTCACCGGACGGCCTGGGCACTGAGCCAGATACTTGTCACCTCTGGGACGACCACACAGCAGTCGAGCCACGCGATCGCGTATCACAAGATACTGAACGACGGTGCCTTCGGCAATTACCGATATTTGCTCGGTGACGTTACGCTGAGTCCGACGATGGGCAATTATCTTGACATGGTCCGGAGCACCAAGACCAACCCGAACGAAAACTATCCGCGCGAGATACTTCAGCTCTTTTCGATCGGATTGTTCGAACTTAATCAGGACGGCACTCACAGGCTTGATGGGCAAGGCCGTTCGATACCGACGTTCGATCAGACGATCATCAATGATCTGTCGAGGATATTTACGGGCTGGACCTATTGCAACACGCAAGCGTGCGGCAACGCGACGCCGGGAATTGTCAATTACAAGGACCCGATGGTGCTGATCCCTGCCAATCACGATCTCGGGGCCAAGACGCTCCTGTCATATCCGGGAGCGCAGGTCACGTCGATCGCGGCCTGCACCAACTGTACGACGGACGCGGCGATCACGGCATACGCCAACGCCTCGCTCAAAGATGCCCTCAACAACATCTTCGGCCACCCGAACGTCGGGCCCTTTATCGGCAAGCTCCTGATCCAGCATTTGGTCACGAGTGACCCTTCGCCGGCGTATGTTGGCCGCGTCGCTTCAGCCTTTAACAACAACGGCTCGGGCGTTCGGGGTGATATGAAGGCGGTCATTCGGGCGATCTTGCTCGACCCGGAGGCTCGCGGCGACGTCAAGACCGCACCGCGATACGGCAAATTGCGTGAACCGGTCCAGATCGTAACCAATCTCGGCCGCCTGTTCCCGGCCAAGGCATACAACGGCATCGACCCGTCGGACGGCGGCGTCAGCTCATACGTTGCGGCGATGGGCCAAAATCCGTTCTATTCGCCGACCGTGTTTAATTATTTCATGCCCGATCACACGATAGCGGGCACGACGATCAACGCACCGGAATTCGAACTGCTGAACAGCGGCACGGCAGTGAAACGGACGAATTTCCTCTATGTACTCGGATTTGAAGGGCTGACGCCCAACGCAACTGACGCTCTTCGCGGCACATCGCTCGATTATTCCGAAATGATCCCGATCGCACAGGGCGACCCGACCGCCGCGCAGCTCGTGGATGCTCTCAATACCAAGATGATGCACGGCACGCTCGCCCCGGCACATCGCTCGCTGATACTGACGGCCGTGCAGGCGGTCCCCGCGAGCGACCCGACACTTAGGGTGAAAACAGCCGTCTATTTGATCGCGGCCTCGTCACAATACCAGGTGCAAAAATAAGAATATGAAAGAATCACGCAGAGATTTTTTGTGCAGATCGGCCGCGGCCCTCAGTATGACGGCACTCGCGACGCAGTCCGGATATTTCAACGGGATGTCGGTGCTCGCTCAGCGCAGCGTCAAACAGCCTAAAAGTGACGCGGTCCCGGCCGATTACCGAGCCATGGTATGCATATTCCTGTTTGGCGGCAACGACGGCAACAATCTGATCGTACCGAACCATAGTGACGCGAACGTAAGCAATTATGCTGCCTACAGCGCTGCACGGGCGACACAGGGCTTGGCATTGCCGCAGGCGTCCCTCCTGCCGATCTCGGTTCCGCGTATCGGCGGCCTGACATACGGACTGCATCCGTCGCTCGGAACGGTCACGGGCGGCATCAATCCGGGGATACATCCGCTGTGGGCGTCGGGCAAGATGGCGGCACTCACGAATGTCGGGACGCTTGTGCGGCCAATGACGCGTGCCGAGTATCAAAACGGCAGCGTCCCGCGTCCGCGGCAATTGTTTTCGCACTCGGACCAGTCTAACCAGCAAATGAATGCAAACGCCGGCGAGGTGACCATGTCGGGCTGGGGCGGCCGAATGTCGGACAAAATGTCGGCCTCGAACAACCCCGGACGGCTGGTTCCGACCGTCAATTCAATTGCCGGTGAGCGAATATTTACCATTGGCGAACAGCTCTTGCCGCTGGCGATCGGCCCGGCACCGACGCCGCTGAGCAGCATTCTCGCCCTTACGGGGACCACCGGATCGGCGGCCGCGAACGCCCGTTACGCGGCATTGAACGGCGGTTTTGGGCTGTCGGCGGCGAATGAACTGGAGACTGCGTCGAACGCGATACACCGAGAGGCACTCGCGATCGCCGGTTCGCTCAATAACAGCACCGATGTCACCGTCGCCTTTCCGAATACGGGCATCGGCAACCAGCTCAAACAGATCGCCCGTCTGATCAAGAATCGGACGGCCCTGAATATGAACCGGCAGATATTTTTCTGCACTCTGGATGGATTTGACACGCACAGCGCCCAGTTGACCGCCCAGACGGGGCTCTTCACACAGTTAAGCCAGGCGTGCCGTGCATTTTACGACGAGATGACCACACAGTCGCTTGGAGGCCAGGTCACACAGTTCACGCTTTCGGATTTCGGCAGGACGTTCAACCCGGCTGGTTCGGGCGTCAACGTCGGCAGCGATCACGCCTGGGCAAACCACTCGCTCGTAATCGGCGACAGCGTCATCGGCGGCGATTTTTATGGCATGAATACGACGAACGGCACACCTTTCCCGACGCTGGTACAAAATGGCCCCGATGATGCCGATATGGGCGGTACGGCACGAGGACGCTGGATACCGACGACCGGTGTCGAGCAGTATGCGGCAACGCTGGCAAAGTGGTTTGGGCTCGAGCAGGCCGATATGGGATATGTTTTCCCGAACCTGGGCAATTTCGCCCAAACCGATCTCGGGTTTATGCTGCCCTGACGTAGGAAGTTATCTCGAGGTCGCGGCCGAGAACGGTGACCTCAATGTCGTCGAGCTTGAGTGTCCCGGCGAGAGATTCGGCTCCCATTCCGCCGATCGCCGTCGGAGCCTCGCGGCCGCCAATGATGAGCGGTGCCGCAATGAAAGTGATCTTGTCTACCAGTCGGGCGTCAACGAAGGCACCGGCAATCTCAGTACCGCCCTCGACCAAAACGCTCTGAATTTCGCGTTTGCGGAGTTCTTCGAGCACCACCGCGAGATCGCGGCCTCCCATTTCCAGTTCGACAACGTCAACGCCCTGTGAACGAAGGCGATCGGCTTTCTCGTGGTCGCGGCTATTCGTGAAAACGATGGTCGGAGCGTCCGACGTGGTCACGGCGAGCGTTGAATCAACCGGTAACTGCAGGCGGTTATCGAGGACGACACGCACCAGGGGCCGCCGTCGCTCTTTACCGCTGCGATCGGTCAGGCTCGGGTCATCGACTGTCGCGGTATTGCCGCCGACGAGGATGGCGTCGTGCTCGTGCCGGAGTTCCTGAACTCGTGCGCGGGCGTCTTCGCCGGAAAGGGCCGTCGAAACACTCGAATCGACCGATATTCGGCCGTCGAGCGACATCGCGAGCTTGAGATGGACAAACGGCCGCCGCGAACGGTGCCACGTTATGAATTTTTCGTTCAAACGGCCACCTTCAGTCGCGAGCAGCCCGACCGAGACCTCGACGCCCGCCGAACGCAAGTGTTCGAAACCGCGACCGGAAACGAGCGGATTCGGATCCTCGATCGGACAAACGACGCGACGAATGCCGGCGTTAATGAGTGCCTCGGTGCAGGGCGGAGTCTTGCTATGGTGATCGTGCGGCTCAAGCGAAACGTATGCAGTTCCGCCGCGGGCACGCTCGCCCGCCTGTTCGAGAGCGATGGCCTCGGCGTGAATGACGCCGTCAAGCGTGTATGTTCCCTCGCCGACTATCTGGCCGTCGGCTGAAACGATGACGCATCCGACGAGCGGATTGGGGCTGACGAGCCCGCGTCCGGCGGCGGCGAGTTCAAGTGCACGCCGAAGAAATGTGATGTCTAGGCTCTCGGTCACAGATTTCACGCTCGCGGAAACTTATTTGGCAGCCGGCGCTTGCCGAGGAACTCCTCGTCGGGACTCTTGCCCACCAATACGGAGGTTCGCGAACAGCTATTGGCCGTCAGGGCTTTGGCAGTGCCGTTGGCATAGACGATGTAATTTTCGCCAAGTTCGAAGCTGACGCCGCAGATGCAGCAAATATTAGCCGTCGTAACCTCGACCATTTGCGGGACCGAGCCTTTCCATTGGCCGGCGACCTCAAATTTGGCGATCATTCGCAGCGGCTGGTCGCCCATTTTTTCCTTCGAATAGCGGATCTCGACGACCTTGCCGACAAATACCGCGACCGACGAAGCTTTTGCCTCGGTAACGAGCTGTTTGACGCTCTTGTTTCGGTCCGGCAGCACGCAGGAACACGCCACAGCGGCGTTGACCGCAAATAGTACGACCATAATGCCGACGATGCCGATGATTGTGTTTCGTTTCATTTCAGTTAGTTAAAGAGTCCGTTGACGTAGCTTTCGGGGTCAAACACCATAAGATCGTTGACCTGTTCACCGATACCAACGTAACGGATCGGCAGGTTGAGGTCCTTGGCGATCGCAACGGCAATGCCCCCCTTCGCCGTACCGTCGAGTTTGGTCAGGACGATACCGGTAACGTCGGCGACCTTGGTAAACTGGCGTGCCTGTTCGAGGCCGTTCTGGCCGGTTACCGCATCGATGACAAGCAGCGTCTCGTGCGGAGCCCCGGGAACCTCGCGGCCCGAGATGCGTTTCATCTTTTCGAGCTCGGCCATCAGATGTGCCTTGTTGTGCAAACGGCCGGCGGTATCGACGATAAGTACGTCGGAATTGCGCGCCTTGGCCGCCGCAAGTGCGTCGAACAGCACCGCCGCCGGATCGGTCCCCTGTTTTTGCTGGACGATCTGAACGCCGGCACGCTCCGCCCATATCTCGAGTTGGTCACTTGCGGCTGCCCGAAAGGTATCTGCCGCACAAATGAGCACGTCGTTTCCCTCGTCCTTGATCCGCTGGGCCAACTTGCCAATGGTCGTCGTTTTGCCGACGCCGTTGACGCCTACAACCATCAGCACATACGGCTTGATCGATTCGTCGATGGTGCGTTCGTCGGCGACTCCGCGTTCGGTCGAATGCTGCAGGATGCCGAGCAATTCGTGTTTCATCGCTCTTTTCAGAGCATCAAGGTCGCCGATCTCTTGCCGTGAAACGCCCTTGCGGATCGCGTCAAGAACCTGCATCGTCGTTGCTACGCCGATGTCGGTCGAGATCAGCATCTCCTCGAGTTCGTCGAGCAGCTGTTCGTCGATCTGCTTGCGGCCCTCGAAAATAGTGTCGAGGCGGTTGTTGATCGAATCGCGCGTCTTGGCGATCGCTTTGGTAAACCGGACGCCGATCTCGCGTTCGACCGCCTCTTCCTGCGCCTTTAGTTCTTCAACGGACTTGTCGAGACCAAGAACCGAGCTCGAAAACGTGTCTTCCTTTTTCCTACGCCAAAAAAACGACATAAACTTCCCTTCTCTCTATCGAATGGACCGGCCGGCCAGAGCCGCTACCGATTCAACATCCGCGAACTATTGAGTATAGGAAAATATCGAACGGCGGACAACACGACGTCGAAAACGGCCGTTCTCGGCCGTTAAGAGCAGAAAAATGCGGGCCCTGAAGCCCGCATTCCGTATAAACCGGACCGGATCCTGCTGTTAACGGGCGAGGTTCAGCCTATCGGCCGCCTTGTATAGGGCATAACCGATGACGCACGAGAACACGACTGATACATAGAAGCCGAAAATGCTGGCGAGGGCCTTGGCGGGCAGATTTCCCAGCGAAGGCAGGTCGAAGGGCGAAAATACCATTGAGAGTATTCCACCGACGATCGACGATGCAATAACGAGCAGAAGCCCCATCACCAAGATCAGAACGTATGATGAGCCGAGCCGGCGAATGGTGTCGATGCCGACCAGCGGATTGATCGTCGCCATGAACGAGCGTGTATAACCAGCCACGGCACACGCGGCCGGAAAGTAGAAAAGGCCCCAGATCAAGGCGAGCCCGCCGGCGACCAGAAACAACGCTCCATAGCCGATGATCGTCTTAAGGAACTGTGCCCGCTCGGCGGCGAGCGTTTCGGGCGTTTTGCCAATGGTCGATTCGAGCTGAGCCTTGCGCTGCTGGCCGATGGCACGCTGCATCTCTTCAAAATCAGCCTCGTCATACTCGTCGGCGGTGAGCGGTGCGGTGCGTTCGGCTATGGTATTCGGGTCGGCGGACGAGTCGTCCATTGCCGTCACGCGGCGTTTCTGCTCATCCGCGTTCTTTTGCAGGATCTCACGGACGCGTTCGCTCTGCTTGGCGGCATTAGCTGCGTAGGAGATCTCGGGAGCTGCGGTGCGCGCGGCGCCGTTCTGGAGTGCGTTCATCTCCGCTTTGGCTGTGTTCATCACCATGAAGACCGAGATGATACCGATCGCGATCAGCGGGCCGAACGAGACGAGATACACTCCGATGCTCAAAAAGAACGGATGGACAACGTCCTCCCAGATGTCGAAATCATCGAACGAGGGCATGAAATTGGCGTCCAATTTGCCCTGTGTGAAATTTTCGACCGTGTTGGTCAGGATACCGACGGTCAGCATATTTGCCAACAGAAAACAAAATAACGCCGAGCCCATAAGCACGAACCCGCCAAACATCATCGACGATTGGCCGATCGAGAACACCATGTACATCAGAGCGCCGATGATCAGGCTGGCCTTGAATTTGAGCGGATGGGCCAGAGCGTTGGCAAAGTCGCCGAAGCCAAATGAACCGGCAGGCGGTGCGTATGACCCGGCGGGTAAGCGGCCGGCCGAGGGCAAAAAGGCCGTCGAGGCTGACGGGATCGGTTTGCACATAGCCCCGCAGAACGGGCAGATCTTGACGGTTCCGCCGTAGGAATTCGGGCACGCTCGGCAAAATTCGCTGCCGCAGGTGTCACAGACAAGATCCGCGAGGGCATCGGGATGAACGGCGCAGACACGCTCGGCGGGCGGCGATTCGGGCATCAGATTGCGCGTCGCCGTGTGTTGCGACGCAAGCCGCGTCGGTTCCATTTTGGTGGTCGAGATGACCGGCGGGGCAGGCTGGCCATTTTCCTTGGCGTTGAAAACCGCCATCAATGCCGGTACGCGGCCGGCCTCGATCCAGCGTAGATTGCCCTTGCGGACGCGGTCCATCCGCAACAGTGTATCGTCCTCGATCCAAGATGTGATCTCGGCAAAATTGGTGTCGATGACCTGTCCGTTGGACTCGACCTGCCATTTTTCTGATAGTTGTTCGGTATTCATTTCAAAATGGGGCGCTTTGATCGCCGCTCAGGCAACAAGTTTGGCCTGTTCTGATTCTTCGCGCTCGGCCTCGCGGATCGCGGCCATTTGCCTGACGATGCCGTTTGCGACCTCACCGGCCTGACACGCATCGACCAGTGCATCGACCACTTTGCCGTCATAGCGCGTGCCGACGAACGTTCGAAGCCGCTCGAGAGCGGACGGCAGGTCCATACCCTTTGAATACGGCCGGTCGATGGTCATCGCGTCAAAGGTATCGGCGACCGAGATTATCTTGGCCTGCATCGGTATCTCGTCGCCCGCGAGGCCCTGCGGATACCCCATGCCATTGACCATTTCGTGGTGCATATACATTCCGGGCAAAAAGTCCTTCATCGCCGGTATCTGAGACATGATCTTGTATCCGCGTTGCGGATGGGTCTTCATGATCTCGTACTCTTCGTCAGTGAGTGCGGCGGGCTTTTTCAAGATCGAGTCGTCGATGGCGATCTTGCCGATATCGTGCAGCAAAGCGCTCATTCGGAGCGTGTCGAGTTCCTGTTCGCCCATGCCAAGGCGTTTACCCATCGCGACAGATATGCGGGCGACCCTCTCTGAATGCCCGCGTGTATATTTGTCCTTGCCGTCGATGGCTGCGGCCAGTGCCTTGACCGTACCGACGAAGAGTTCGCGGTTCTCGGCTGCGGCCTTGGCAAGATTGGCGATCTGATCCTCGATCTTGCCCGACATCAGGTTGAATGTGTCGCCGAGGGTGCCGATCTCGGTAATATTGCGGCTCTCAACGCGGGTCGAATAGTCGCCGGCGGCAATGCTCTTGGCAGCGGCGGCGAGCTTTAGGAGCGGCGCGGTCACGAGGCGGGCGAGTACAAGGCCGGCAACCAGGGCGAAGACGGCGAACGCCAGGCTGATCAGCCACGTCTGCATACGCATTTCACCCACCGAAGCGAGAGCGGTCTTTTCGTCCTGCATCGTGATGACCCCGAGCATCCGGTCCGGAGTGATCCTCGCGGTCGAATACGCACCGATCATGTCGTGCGAAGACTTATCAAACTCGGCCGTAAAGGGCACAAGCGCCGACTGCACCTGCGTGCCGGATTCGCGCCAGTCCTTGACGATCTTCAGGTCGTTGAGCGGACGCCGCGATGCCTGGAGCGACGAATCAGGGTGAAAAACGGCACGGCCGTCCTCGTCAACGACGAAGATGATCGGCAGGCCGCTGCGCCAGAGGTCCTGTTCTATGACGGAGCTGAAACCGACCGTCAGCCGCGCTATGTCGCGGAGCGAAGTGATAGCGACGATGCGTGCCTCTGATCCGCCCGGCACAGCAGCGACAGTCGAAAATGTCATGACCATCTCGCCCGACGAGCCGACCATACGGCGTTCGCCGATCTTGACCTTGCCGACGGACGCGCCGGCCGATGCTTCGGCGGCGATCTGCTCGACATCGTCGCGAGTCAGCCCGTTCGCTCGAAATACGGAAAGCGAATCGGCCCCGTCCGGTTTGACGTAAATGGCCAGCACCTCCGGGCTCGTACTTAGCATTGAGCCGAGCTTGGATTCGGTTGCGGGTGCCGAAAATACCGCCGTGTTGCCTGATAGCTCGATACCGCTGGCGATGCCCGTTATAAGATCGGCATTTCGTCTGCCGAAGGACTCGATCTGACGGGCTTTTTCCTGGACGAGTTGGATCTGATAGCGATTTTCAGCGGCGCGAAGTTCCTGGCTGCTCTTGTTCGACAGAAGCCAGCCCGTCAGGACGAGCGGAACCATGCCGACGATCAAGAGCGTGGCAATGACGAAATAAATGAGGCTAAGTTTTTTGGCGTGTCGGGGCATCTGCGGGGAAGGGCGTATGGGAAACGCCAATTAAGAGTTTATCTTAATTCCCGCCGGGTGGTCAACAAGTTTTAACGCCGATAATCGACGCTAATTTCGCTTGACGATGACTAGCGTAATGTCGTCATTCGGGGCGGCCGTGCCGGTAAAGTCCGAAAGCGCGCTTTCGACACGGTCGCGGATGCCCGAGGCCGAACGGCCCACGTTGGTGCTAATGACCTGTTTGAGGCGTTCCATGCCGAACTCGTCCTCGTTGAGGTTGTTTGCCTCGGAAACGCCATCCGAGTAAATGAACAGGACATCGCCGTGGCCGAGCCGTGCGGTGCTCGATTCGTATTCGGCAAAACCCATCAGCCCGAGCGGCAGCCCGCCGGACTGAAGCAGTTCGAGTGAACCGTCGGCGCGGGCGATCAGCGGCGGATTGTGCCCGGCGTTGATGAAAGTGATCTCGCCGGTAGCGGCATCGAGCTCGGCGATAAATAGCGTAATGAAGCGGTTCGCCGGCGTGTTTTCGGCAAGATATTTGTTGATCGAAACGACCGTCTCATCGAGCGAGGTCTTAGCGGCGACCTGGGCGTGGATGGCGGCGTGCAGACTCGACATCAGCAGAGCGGCGGCCGTTCCCTTGCCTGAAACATCGCCGAGAGCGACGAGCATCTTGCCGTCATGACGCTCGATGAAATCATAATAATCGCCGCCGATCTCGTAACACGAAAACGAAATGCCCTGAAATTCGTAACCCTCGACATGCGGGGGGCCAGACGGCTGAAACCGCTGCTGGATCTCGGTCGCAAGCTCGAGTTCGCGCTCCATACGCTCACGATTGAGCCTTTCGTCAAGTAAGCTGGCGTTCTCGACGCGGATCGAGGCAACTGACGCGAGCGTGGTCAGAATGTCGAGATGTTCCTCTTTAAAATTGGTCGCGTAGGTCGGCGAATCGGCATAAATGATGCCGAAAACGTGCCTTTCGTCAACGCAGAGCGGCACCGCAAGGACCGACCGGATGCCCTGGAGGACGATGGTTTGGCTCGCAAACCTCGGATCTTGCTGAGCATCTGAGGTGAGGACGGATTTACCGTTCTCGACGACCTCGTTCATGATGCTGCGGCTGATACGGATCTCTTCGGCCGGAACCTCTTTGCCGCGTTCGCGAGCAACGCGGATATGCATTCCGTCGTCTGCCTTTTCATCGCGGAGCATTATGACGACGCGTTCGGCCGGCACCGCGTCAAAAACGAGCGATGCGACCTGATTAAGTGTCTCGTCGAGGCCGGTCGAGGAAAGCAGAGCGACGCCAACCTTGCTGATCAGCCCGAGCAGATCGGTGCGGGTGGTCATCGTCGAGTCAAGAAACTCGGTGGTCGGATTGCGCTTGCCGGTCAGAGCGATGGTCCTGGCCGGGTCGAGCGTCGAGGTCGAATCGCCGATCAGTGTTGCGCTGATATACGGGGTACTTACCTTGTCGCCGTGAAATACGATGGTCGTCTCGCCGATCTGAACGACGCCGCCGTCAACAAGCGGCACCGGCCCGCTTACGAGATTGCCGTTGTAACGGGTGCCGTTCGCCGAACCGAGATCATGCAGCCAGTAGGCGTCGCCCTCCTTTCGGACCTCGGCGTGAAGCCGCGATGCAAAAGCATCAGGAATACAGACGTCGCTGCGGGCCGAGCGGCCGATGGTCGTTCGGAGGCGATTGAGCGGCACGTCGAGGTCCGCCATTCCCGCGTTTGAGATCAAAAGATGCGCCATTTATTTACCCTAAATTACCCGTCGTTTACCGTGGACGACAACCGTACCCGAGACGACATCGTGAAGCGTGCGTCCGCTTTTACCAAAGATGCTCAGCAAAAAGCCGAATCCGAACGTCAGCGCCGTCAGCAGAAGCCCAACCGTTTGGCGAAAGATGATCGTGCGATGCTTCGGGATGCTGCCGTCGCGATTGACGACGCGCAGGCCGGTCAGTACTTTGCCGAAGCTTCGTCCCGTAAACGCCGGCAATACGACGATGTTAAAAAGAAAGAGCAGGACGGACAGGAGCCACAGCGTCCGCTCGGTCGCGATATTCAGATCACCGAACAGCTTATTGGACAAAAGGCCGAGGACCGGCACGATCATCAACGCCATATAGTCGATCAGCAACGCGCCGACGCGAAGCATGAACGGAGCCTGCAGATCTTCGGCGGAAAACGCAACGATGGTCTCACCGCTGCCTGAAACAGGTTGGATCGTGTCGGATGCCTCTGTCGTCATATTGGTCGATTATTGTCTAGCTGATCACGAAGTGCAACGTCGTATCGCCGACACGTATGCGGTCGCCATTGGCGAGCGGGTGTGCCTGGTGCGGAGTGAGCCTGAGCGTGTCGCTGACCGTCGAAAGCAGGATCGTACCGTTGGACGATCCGAGATCTTCGATCAGGAACGAACTTCCGTCACGCCAAACGCGGGCGTGCCGTCGCGAGATCTTGGTCTGCGGGTCGAATTTAGACAGATCGACCTCCGGAAAGATATTCGACGTCGGGTCACGGCGGCCGATCAGATTCTCGTTCTTATCGAGCATATAAGCGGGCATCTCAAGCTGGCTGGTACCCTCGATCACGAGACGGGCGGTCGCCGACGACCGCGCACCGTATATCTCAGAATGGACGCCGTGCTGCGCAAGCGGCTGTTTCGAGCCGCAAAACGCACAGAAAAGGTCGGTCGCGACGATCCGTTGGCCGCAGAACCCGCAAAAGACATTTTGATAAGCAAGGCTGATCGCGGCCGGAGCCTCGGTCAGGCCGTAACTAACGCGACCGGCGCTGAGGTCGTCAAGATGCTGCTGCAGGGCAAGTTTCATCTCGAGAGCACTCGAAAATCGGGCGTCAGCGTTGTATTCGACGGCACGCATCAGGATACGTTCGATCTGGTCGGATAAACGCGGGTTTATCTGCCGCGGACGCGGATTTTTTTGAAAATCAAAGATCAGCAGTGGATTATTCTGCGGATCGGCACCCGTCAAAAGGTGAAACATCGTCGAACCGAGGCTGTAAATGTCCGAACGCGGCTCGACCTGCCCGCTGAAAAGCTCGGGTGGAGCATAGCCCATCGTACCGACGGCGGTGACGCCCTTTTCCTGGGTCTGGTTGATCGACCGGGCGATGCCGAAGTCAATAAGCATTATGCGGCCCGTATTGCCGTCTATCATCACGTTTGACGGTTTGAGGTCGCGATAGACGATGGTCGTCGGCAGCGAATGCAGATAATGCAGCACGTCGATGACCTGAACGGCCCATTCGGTGACGGTGCGCTCGTCAATGCGGCCTTCGGGAGCGGCACGCAGTCGCCCGGCAAGGTCGCCGCCCGAGATGTACTTCATCACCAGATAAAAGCGGCTCTCCGACTCGTCGTAAAAGTAATCGTAAATCGTCGGGATCGACGGGTGGTCGAGCGTCGAGAGGATCATCGATTCGCGTTTGAAATCCTCGATCGCCTTTGCCTGCTGCTCTTCCTCGATGTGCGACTGGACCATTTCCTTGACCGCACGCTGCGTGCCGCCGAGATTCTGATCGACCGCGAGATAGACAGCACCCATGCCGCCGCCGCCGATCTTTTTGACGATCTTATAGCGGCCGTTGAGCAGAGTTCCCTCGCTAAGCGGCTTCAGGCCGGAGCGTTTGCCGTCGGTGTTGCTCTCGAGATTGGGGCTAGTGAACGAATTCTTGTCCGCCGCAGCGATCTCGCCCGATGAGATGTCCGGCTGAGCCGGTGCCCCTGCCTCGTCAGCCAACGAGACCGGTGCGGACATTTCGACATCGGCTTCCTCAAGCCTGGTCTCGCTCTCACGCCCTTCTTCGATCGCCTCATCCGTCCCAACAGACCCACCAGTGCCAACAGACTCGATAGATTCGACCTCGGTTTGGATGACAACGTCAGATTCGACAAGCGAGAACGGATATTTGGGCACCTCGGGTTGGGTCTCATTCTCAGTGTCATCGGCAGTCGCAGGACCATCGCCGATCAACGCGTCCGGAATTTCATCGTCTGCGGGAGGGGCATCGACGGCATCTTCGGGCTCGATAGCGGCCTGCATTTCTGCTTCCGGTTCGGGCTCATCTATTGCCGGCGTATCGGCGGCGATCTGACCCGCCGTTTCTGCCGAAGGCTCGTCAACGGCGGCGATCGGTCCGGCGTCTATTTCCTCGATCACCAAAGCTTCGCGGGCCTGTTCACTTTCTGATCCCTCAACGGTTTCCTCAGCCGGAGCAATGGCAGACTCTTCTTCGTCGGCGGAGGACACATCATCATCGTCACCGACCGGCGAGGCTGAAACAGTCTCGACGCTCTCGGAGTCTTTCGTAGTTTCCGGGGTAGTTTCCGGCATGGCCGGCTCACTGGCCCCCTCCTCAACCTGTTCCGAGGCCGTCGCAGCGGGTGAGGCCGAAATCGCCTGTTCCCGATCCGCATCTTCTGACGGCGGGAGAGCGTCGGCCAATATCTCGGGGAGCGGCGCCTGCATCACTATGGTGCTTTCCATCGCGACGTTGTCGTCGGCGGGCACGGTTACAGGCCGCAGCGAAATGCCGCAGTACGGACAAAACAAATCTTGTTCAGCGACTTCCGAGCCGCATTCCTGACAGATCGACATTTGGAAAATTTACCAACGAGAATCAACCGATAACATGAAAACGCATGAACGTTTTCCCGACGATAACTTCGTCGCCGTCAACCAGTGCCTGTGCGTTACCGGGCAGCAAACGGCGGCCGCGGTTAACATACGTACCGTTCGTGGAACCGAGATCCTCGATCAGGTACTTGCCGTCAATGAACTTGATCCGGGCGTGTCGCCTGGAAACCTTTGCTTCGCCGTCGTGAACGTCGAGGTCAACGTCCGGGAATACGCCGTTGTCCGCGTCCCAACGGCCGATGACGGCCTCGGTGCCGGTGATCTTGAATTCAACTCCCGGCGAATCGCCCCGTTCGATGACGAGTTTGGCGTTCATTGTGCCGAACGCACCCGAAGGCGTCTGCGGCGGCAACGGCTCGACCGAACGGATCTCTTCATGGACGGGCGGAATGCCGATCGACGTAACGCTGACGGCACGTGCGGGCGGAGCGTCCGTCGTCATTGGCGGCCGGTAGAGCGGCGCCGACGGCACGGCCTCGGCCGCCTCCGGGGCCGCCGCGAGCATAGTTCCGCACTCATCGCAAAACCGCGAGCCCGCCGCACTTTCTTTTCCACAATTATGGCACTTGATCATTATCGCAACCGGTACGCTAACCGCATTATTCGACTAATGACATATTAGCGTGTAATTTAATGTTCGTAAATCGTAAATCTATGGCGAGATTACGTCAACAAATAAAATCAGGTTCCGGACCGCGGATCTGCACTGCTCCGGCCTGTCACTTTTTTGAAACTTGACGCAAAATATGGTCGTAATACCTGTTTGCTGAACCGAATAGCATTTCATTTTATCCGTTAGGTCGGAAATAATAGTAACCAGTTGCGAGGGTAAGTGTAGATTATGGCATTAAGCCGCAAAAAGAAGATCATCATCGGCGTATCGGCAGTAGTTTTATTGGCGATCATTATCGTGGGCAGCGTTCTGGCCACGCGGACCGACACGCCGGAGGTCACGGTCGTAAAGCTCGAAACCAAAAAGGAACTGCGGTCAACGGTCACATCGTCGGGCGAGATCCGGCCGATCCAGTTCATGAACCTCACGAGCGAGGTGCAGGGCCGTATCCAGGAGATCTACGTCAAGGAAGGCGACACGGTCACCAAGGGACAGCCGCTCGTCAAACTCGACCCGAACCAGCTAAGTTCGAGCACGGATGCTCAGATCGCCGCCTTTCAGACCGCACAGGACGAGATACGCGCTTCACAGACACAGGTCACCGCCGCACAAAATCAATATTCGCAGGCACAGCAGGGCCTGAACGCCTCGGACGCAGCGGTTACGACCGCGCGGCAGAATGTCGTCACATCGCAAACGGATGTTGACCGGGCGCAGGTCGATGTCAACACCGCCCAGCGTGAGCTCAACCGCAACGCTCAGCTTTTGGAATCAGGAGTCATCTCGCGTCAGGAGTACGACCTTAAAAAGGACGCTCTTGAAACGGCCCAGGTCGCTCTTCGGACGTCAAAGGCCCGCCTAGAATCGGCGAAACTAAGCGTTAACGAGACCATCGCCCGCCGCAACCAACAGGCCGTCGCCGTTCGTGACGCCAAGCGTGCCGTCGATACCGCAACCATCAATTCTCAAAGCAGCCAGTCACGTGCTAATCAACAGGCCGCCACTTTACGCGGCAGCAAGAGTCAGCTTGACAAGACGCTTCAGGTGGCTCCGATCAACGGCGTGATCGCCGAGATCCCTTCGAAGGTTGGTACATTTGCCGTGGCCGGGCTTTCGACGACCGCGCTTTTGACGATCGCCGATATGTCCCAGATCAATGTCGAGGTCAAGGTTGACGAAACTGAGATCGACAAGGTCGAGGTCGGACAAAAGGCCAAGGTCAAGGTCGATGCTTTCGGCGATAAAGAGATCGCCGGCGAGGTGATGCAGAAAACGCCGCTTGCGGTCGGTAAATCGCAGACGAGCGGCGGCTTATCGGTAAACATCAACGTACAGGAAGCCAAGGAGTTTCGCGTCGTTATCAAACTGACCGAACTGCCCGAAGATATGAAGGCCGGCCTTCGACCGGGAATGAGCGCAACGGCGACCATTACCACAAAGACCGTCAATAACGTGATCACCGTGCCCTTGCAGGCCGTGATCGAAAAGAAGCCCGAAGGTTCGCCTTCGCCGACCGTCCAGGGCGACGCTCCGCAGCCGGCTGACAAACCCAAGACGATCACCGGCGTTTACGTCCTCGACGGCAACAAAGCGAAATTTGTCGAGGTCACGACAGGCATCGTCGGTGAGTCTGACCGTGAGATCACCAGCGGGCTGAAGGCAGACGACGAGGTCATTACCGGCCCGAGCAGGATATTGAACACGCTTAAGGACGGTACCGTCGTTAAACGGCAGACCAAGAAAGAGGGCGAGGCCGCCAAGTAGTTTCCGACGGAGGAATTATGGCTCAGAAGAACGGAAACGGAAACGGTAACGGCACTCAGCCGGAGCACTCACCCGACTCGATCATCTCGATGCGAAACATCTGGAAAACGTACCAGATGGGCACCGAGGAACTTCATGCTCTGCAGGGAGTTTCGTTTGAGGTAAAGCGCAACGAGTATCTGGCGATCATCGGGCCCTCGGGATCGGGCAAATCGACACTGATGAATCTCATCGGCTGTCTTGATTCCCCGTCAAAGGGCGAGTATTGGATCAACGGCAATCTCGTTTCGGACATGAGCGACGATGAGTTGGCGCGCATTCGCAACAAAGAGGTAGGATTCGTCTTTCAGACGTTTAACCTGCTGGCGAGAGCGACCGCTCTGCACAATGTCGAACTGCCGCTGATCTACGCCGGAATGAGCGCCGCCGAAAGGCACGCCAAGGCCGAAGCGTCGCTCACGGCCGTCGAGCTTGGCGACCGAATGCTCCACCGTCCGAACGAACTGTCAGGCGGCCAGCGACAGCGTGTCGCCATTGCACGAGCCCTCGTGAACCACCCCTCGATCCTGCTGGCCGACGAGCCGACCGGCGCACTCGACACCAAGACCAGCTACGAGATCATGGCGCTGTTCGAAAAGCTGCATGCCGAGGGCAACACGATCATCCTGGTCACACACGAACACGACATCGCCGAACGCGCACACCGGGTCATTACGATCCGCGACGGATTGATCGAAAAGGACGAACGTATCAAGTAATGGAAACCGTCCCGCCATACGTATCGATCGTCTTTATTCTGACGACCTTTACGGCGATCGGGTTTCTACTTAGGGCGACCCGCAAGGCGGGCCTGCACCGAACACCGTCACGCATTCTTGTTTTTATCCTGCCGCTTTGGATCTTTTTCCAGGCGGCACTTTCAATTTCCGGCTTTTACGAGGAATTTACGTCTGTCCCGCCGCGGCTGATGCTCTTCGGCGTTTTTCCGGCGTTGCTGCTGGTGACCGTCTATTTGACATTTTACCGCCATACGTTCGTCGATCGTCTTCCGCTGAGGATGCTTACGATGGTCCACATCGTCCGCATCCCGGTCGAGCTCGTGCTTTTGTGGCTGAGCTTCGCGGGCCAGGTGCCGCGGATGATGACCTTCGAAGGGGTGAATTTCGACATTCTTTCGGGCATTGCGGCTCCGCTCGTCGCGTGGCTCGCGTTTCGCGGCGGCCGGACGAGAAAGGGCCTTCTGATCGGGTTCAATGTGATCGGGCTCGCCCTGCTTGCGAATGTCGTTTCGATCGCTGCGCTTTCGCTGCCGTCGGCGGTTCAGCAGCTCAACTTCGCCGAGCCGAACCGTGCGGTACTGTATTTCCCTTACGTGTACCTGCCGACCATCGTCGTTCCGATCGTACTTTTCTCGCACCTCGTGTCGCTGTATCGAGTGTTGTTGGCAAAAGCCGAGTAAATGCGGCCAACAGAATAAAGCGCCGTCGAAAATGGGATATAATTGAGGCGGAGTGAGATTTTACGGAACGATCCTTTTATTCAAGGAATCATTCAAACTGGCATTGCTCAGCTTGCGTGCCAATAAGCTTCGCACACTTTTGACACTTCTCGGCGTGATCGTCGGCGTCACATCGGTGATCGCGGTCGTTACTATCATCAGCGGCCTCGACACGACCGTCTCGACCGCATTTTCGTCGCAGGGTTCGACCGCCTTCAGCGTATCCAAACGCCCACTCGTCATCACCTCACGCGAGGACCTGATCAAGTTCAACCGCCGCCGCGACGTCACGACTGACGACGCCGACGCGATCAAGCGGTTGTGCCGCACGTGCGACAGGGTCGGGATGTCGCTCAACGGCCTCGGACTCGTTAAATATCAGAACAACAAATCGGAAGGCGTTTCGCTCCGCGGGCTGACCCCGACAATGTTTGACATCGAGAACGTGACCATCCAATCAGGACGGCGTTGGACCGAGCAGGAAGGCATCAGCGGCAGATCGGTTTGCGTTATCGGTACGGACCTGCTCGACAACGTTTTCGATGGCCGACAGCCCGACGCGGTCGTCGGCGAAGAACTCCGTGTCAACGGCATTCCCTTTACCATCCTGGGCGTCGCGACCCCTTTTGGCAAGGTTCTCGGTTTTTCGAGGGACAATTTCGTCTATTTTCCGTTCGAGGAAGGCCAGCGAATGTTCGGTGCCCGCAATTCGATAACGGTCCACGTGCAGGTTGCCGACGCCGCGGATTTTGAGGCGGCGAAGGACGAAGTAAGATCTATCATGCGCAACCGCCGCGGCAAATCCTTCGGCGACGAGGACGATGGCGTGTCGGTTGAATCTCAGGACGCCTTTCTGTCGATCTACGGCAGTGCGACGTCGGGAATTTACGCCGCGACGCTCGCGGTCGCCGCCGTTTCGCTGGTGGTCGGCGGCATCGTTGTAATGAACATCGTGCTCGTCTCGGTAACCGAGCGCACCCGCGAGATCGGCCTCAGAAAGGCCGTCGGTGCCCGTCGCCGCGATATCATGCTGCAATTTTTGATCGAAGCGGTCGCGGTGACGGTACTCGGCGGCACGATCGGGGTGATCGCCGGTTACGGGCTCGCCTTCCTGCTGTCGCTCGTAATGGGATTTCCGGTGTCGATCCGAGCGAGTTCAGCCCTCATGGGCGTCGGCGTTTCAGCCGTGGTGGGCATCATCAGCGGGTCATATCCGGCACTAAAGGCGGCGAAGCTCGACCCGATCGAAGCGATGAGAAACGATTAGACGATGAGAAGTGACGCCATACGCGAATCGGCCGTAATGGCCATCGACACTTTGAGGGAGAACAAACTCCGCTCGGCACTGACGATCCTCGGCGTAGCGGTCGGCGTCATCACGATCCTCGCTATGGTGTCGATCATTCAAGGACTCAATAAGGCGTTTGCCGAACAGATCGAATCACTAGGCTCGAATACCATTTTTGTTGCCAAATTTGACGCTAGCTTCGGCAAACCGCCCGGCCAGGAGGAGCGCCAACGCAAAGAGCTGACCATCGAGGACGCCGACGCCATCCGTGCCGGAGTGCCGACGGCGGTCGGTGTATCGCCGATCCAGCGTGAACTCGCCGTTACGATCCGCTACAAGGAAAAGCAGTCGGATACGCCGATCCTGATCGGAGCGACGCCTTACTACGAATTTACACACTCGCAATACATCGGCTACGGCAGATTTATCCTAGATGTGGATATGGCCGAACGAACAAATGTCGTCGTACTCGGGCAGGATCTTGTCAAAGCATTGTTTGATAACGACGAGGATCCGATCGGGGCCGAGGTGCGGATCGACGGGAATCCCTTTCGCGTGGTCGGCGTGATGAGCCTGCTCGGGTCATTCTTCGGGCAATCGCGGGATAATATTGCTTTTGTTCCGCTAACTACCGCACGGAAATTCTATCCCCGCCTCGAACAGCCGCAGAGCGTCTTTGTCATGGTCATCAGGCCGCGGACGCGTGCCGATGTCAAGCAAACGATGGATGACGCCCGCGATATTCTGAGAACGCGGCGCGATGTCAAACCGGGAGAGAAGGACAATTTCGGGATGTCGTCGCAGGACGCTCTGCTGGATATCTACAATCAGCTGACCGGTGCGACGTACCTGGTTTTGACCGCCGTTTCGGCGGTCGCACTGATGATCGGCGGGATCGGTGTGATGAATATCATGCTCGTCTCGGTCACCGAACGCACCAAGGAGATCGGTATCCGCAAGGCCGTCGGAGCAACACGGGCGAGCATCCTGTTGCAGTTTTTGATCGAAGCCGTCGTACTGACCGCGATCGGCGGTGCCTTCGGAGTCGGCATTGGCGAGATCGTCAGCATCCTCATAAATGCTTATTCTCCGCTGCCCGCTTACATTCCGCTATGGGCGATCCTGTTGGGGCTGGCCGCATCGGCGGGTGTCGGCGTCATTTTTGGTGTATTCCCGGCCTGGAAGGCCTCAAAGCTCGACCCGATCGAGGCCCTCAGATTCGAGTAAGGCCCGCATGCCGAGCGAAACTTTTCGCCGCCATAACTCGTATCAATCGCTTGACTTACGCTAAGCTAGGAAATCGATGAATTTTTCCGAAACGATCAAACTTGCATTCGACCAGATCCTGGCCCATAAGCTGAGGTCGTTCCTTACCCTGTTGGGGATGATCATCGGCGTAACGGCGTTTATGATCGTGCTGTCGCTGCTGCAGGGTTTCAGTGCATATGTGGACGAAAAGCTCGCGGGTATCGGCTCGAATTCATTCACCGTCCGGCGGTTCAGTTTTGAGGATTTCAAGGACACCGACACCATTGCGGCCGCACAGCGGCGAAACAAGGAGCTGACCTTCGACGAGATGGAGTTCATCCGCGAACGGGCTCAGCTTGTCGGACTGATCGGAGCAAAAGCCGGCAATATGAACCGCGAGGTCAAAGGCGGCGGCGAAACACTCTCGAGCGTTCAGATCAGCGGTGCCGAACCGGTCACCGCCCAGATCGACAAGCTCGACATTGCCGAAGGACGTTTTTTCTCGGAACCTGAGAACAATAATGCCGCCCGCGTCGCGTATGTTGGTGCGGATGTCGCCAAAAAGCTCTATCCGCGTGAATCGGCGATCGGCCGCGAGCTGACGATATCCGGGATACCATATCGCATAATTGGCGTTCAGACCGCAAAAGGCACGGTTTTCGGCCAGCCGCAGGATAATTTCATCACGCTCCCGATCAAAACGTTCGGGTCCGCGTTCGGCGGGCTGACACGCCAGCGGGCACCGTACTTTGTCGTCACCTCTAAGGACGAGAAAAAGGTCGCCGACGCGGTCGAAGAAGTGCGGATGCTGATGCGGATCAAACGAAAGATACCGTTCGGCGAAAAGGACACCTTCGGCATCCTGACGCCGGACGCCATTACCAATCTTATCGGCGGCGTAACCAAGCCGATCGGGACCGTGATCTTGGCGGTTCCGTCGATCGCCCTGCTCGTCGGCGGCATCGTTATCATGAACATCATGCTCGTCGCCGTCACCGAACGCACCCGCGAGATCGGCATTCGCAAGAGCCTCGGGGCTCGTCAATCGGACATTCTGCGGCAATTTCTGCTCGAATCGGCGACGCTGTCGGCACTCGGCGGCATTATCGGGCTGATCATCGCCGAGATCGCCGGATTTGTCATTACCGCGGTCTTTTTTCCGACCAAGATCTCTCTTTTGGCGGCGTTCTTCGCGATCGCGTTTTCCGGCGTCGTCGGGGCTCTGGCCGGGCTTTATCCTGCCTGGAAAGCGGCACGCCTCGACCCGATCGAGGCATTGAGGGCGGACTGATCCAATGATTGTCGCAACAAGTTCATTTTACGAGAATTTCAAAATGGCGTTCGACACGCTGCGTAGCAATAAGCTGCGCTCGTTTCTAACGATAATCGGTGTCGTCATCGGGGTCATCACGGTGATGCTCATCTCGTCGCTAATTAGCGGGATCAAGGTCGCCGTTGAGAAGCAGGTCGAGTCTTTCGGCACGACGTCCATATTTCTTTACAAGATGGATATCGGCATCCGCACCAGTTCGCCGACCCGTGAAGAGCGAATGCGCAAGCCGCTGACGATGGACGACGCCGCCGCGATCTCAAATCTGCGTTCGATCAATGCCGCTGTGCCGTATCTGAACATCACAAACAATTTCTTCGGTCAAAAGATCAACGTCACAGGCAAGAACGGCAAGACATCGTCGTCCGTGCAACTGCAAGGCACGCTGCCCGACGCCGAAAAGGCACCCGGCGAGGTGCTGGTGGACGGTCGTTGGTTCTCACCCGCCGAGAACGATACAAAGACCAATGTTTGTGTAGTAGGCGACTCGATCCGCGACGCTTACTTCCCCAACTCGTCACCGATCGGCGAAACGATCGAGATCGGTGGTGCGGAGTTCCGTATCATCGGGCTGCTGCAAAAGCGCGAACAGCTCTTTGGCGGCGGCGGCGGCAATAATGACCAGTCGAACGTCATTTATATGCCGATGGGCGCCGCGCTCAAGCTCAAGCCCAACGCTGACGATCTATTTATCCTTGCGATAGCCAAAGACGGCCAACTCGAAAAGGCAAAGGACGAGGTCCAGGACATCCTCCGTATCCGTCGGCAGGTCAAGTACGGCGAAAAGAACAACTTTTCGATGGAAACGGCCGCGAGCATCATCGATCAGTTCGCCGCGATCACCAACGGTGTATTCATCGCAATGGTCGTCATATCATCGGTCGGACTGATGATCGGAGGCATCGGCGTGATGAATATCATGCTCGTATCGGTCACCGAGCGAACCCGCGAGATCGGTATCCGCAAGGCCATCGGTGCGAGACAGAACGACATTCTGCTGCAGTTTTTGATCGAGGCCGCGACGCTGACCGGATTTGGCGGCATCGTCGGTTTGCTGATCGGCTGGCTGCTGACGCTGCTCGTGCGCTTATTCCTACCCTCGTACGTGCCGCTGTGGGCTCCGATAGCGGGTTTTGTCGCAAGTGTGGGCATCGGGCTGGCTTTCGGGCTGTTCCCCGCGTGGAAGGCCGCGAGGCTTGACCCGATCGAATCGCTCCGCTACGAATAACGCCGAGTTCAAACGAAATAATGACGCAGAGATCGCGGAACTCATCCGCAATGTCTGCGTCATTTGTTTTGGTAAAGGTGCCCCCTTTATGAGATAAAATTCGGGAACAGGGCCGCCATCGATACCGCCAGCAGTATAAGCACTCCGTAGACCGTCAGGGACGCTGCCCAACCGATCGTGCCCGAGACGCGTTCGCCGACGTTCTTGAGGGCGGTCGCGTTCATCCATATCCAGTAGATCCCGAGCAGGCTGATCGTACCCAGAAACGTGTAGATCACCGGATGCTCGGCCGGCACGACCAGAAAGCTGAAACTATCCTGTATCAGCGACGACTGGCCCGTTATCGGGTGTATGTCTGTCGGGTCCTTGATGAACAGGATTATGGTATTGATCACAAATTTGATGATATTGACAGGCAGAGATGCGTACACGGCGGCCGAGAATGCCTGCCAGAAATTAAGTTTACCGCCCATTGCCATGGCGAAGAGAAAATAGACCAAGGCAAGTAAGGCGTAAAGAGCGGTAAATCCGGCAAACGCCGCGGGAATCTGGGCCGCTCGCAGGACCGGATTTTTAGCGTCCTCAAGCTGCTTGGCCCGTCCGGCCTCGATCTGCTTTCTTGCCTCCTCGTTATTGGCGATCATCGGCATTTCAAGCGTCTTGTCGATAGCGTAATTTTGCACACGATCGTATCCGAGCCGCATGTTGAATAAATTACTAAACGTGACGGACATAAGTACCGTCAGTAGCGCAGCGACAAGCCAACGCGGATGGGACCGAAGATTTTTGAACACTTCGGACGGAGAGAAGAACAGGTTTACGATCGTGCTTGCCGTCGACATCCTCTCGACGCCATCGTCCTGCGGCAGAGAGATAAAGCTGAGGCCGATCACCAATCCGCCAAGCAAGATCATGAAAACCCCGGGAGCCGTGAGGCCGGGCACGACCTTGGTCGCGCCCAAAACAGCAACGATCAAGCCGATCGCCGCCAACACTATTCCAGCTATACGATTCATATTTTCCCCTTTTTGAAAGGTTGATCTGTAAAAGACAAATACGGATACGACCGCAAAACGATCCAGGTTTCACATTTCAGGCGAGTTTCGCCGCAGTATCGTAACCCTCGACGCGGATGCACGCCGCGAAATGGCCGGGCGTGATCTCCCTCAGCTCCGGCGCAACCGACGCACAATCATCGATCGCCAGCGGGCATCGGGTGCGAAAGCGGCAGCCCGACGGCGGATTGATCGGTGTCGGCACGTCGCCCGTCAGAACGATGCGCTCGCGTTTCTGTGTCGGATCCGGCAGCGGAATGGCGGAGAGCAATGCCTTGGTATAAGGGTGCAACGGCATCTCGTATAACTCGCGGGCTTCGCAGATCTCAACGATCTTGCCGAGGTACATTACTGCCACACGATCCGAAATATGCTCGACCACGGCAAGCCCGTGGGAAATAAAGAGATACGTCAGCCCGAACTCGTCCTGCAGGTCCTGAAGCAGGTTAACGACCTGTGCCTGGACCGACACGTCGAGTGCCGATACCGGCTCGTCGCAGATAATCAGCTTTGGATTTAATGCGAGGGCCCGGGCAATACCGATACGCTGACGCTGGCCGCCCGAGAATTCGTGCGGATAACGATCGGCGTATTTCGGGTCAAGCCCGACCTTTTTGAGCAGGTCCGCGACACGCTCGTCTTGTTCGCCGCGTGACCCGATACGATGGATCTTGAGCGGTTCGGAAATGATCGAACGGATGCTCAAACGCGGATTAAGGCTGGCGTACGGGTCCTGAAAGATGATCTGCATTTCGCGGCGAAGCGTCTGCATTTCCGAATGAGGCAGGCCGATAGTGTTCTTGCCCTCGAAAAGCACCTCGCCGCTCGTCGGTTCGTGAAGCCGCAAAAGGCAGCGGCCGACGGTCGATTTGCCACAACCGGATTCGCCGACGAGCCCCAGCGTTTCGCCGGCGATGATGTCAAACGACACGTCATCGACCGCCTGGACGACGTCATCGCTGTCCTCGACCGGAAAATGCTTGACGAGTTTGCGGACGTCAACCAGCCTTTGATCCTTTGTCTGTGGTGTCGCAGTTTCCATTTTCGATCATGCCGATTCGGCCAAAATACGCTGCCTCGCCGCCTTGAACCTGTGAGCCTCGTCGAACAGCAGGCACCGGACCTTTGCCTCGGACGACAGTTCGATAAGCGGAACCGATGCAGCAAAACACGCGTCAAAACGATCCTCACAACGCGGAGCGAAATGACAACCCTTCGGCAGATCCGTCGGCGACGGCACGGTTCCGTCGATGGTCTTTAGCCGCTCGGTCTTGGCCGCACCGGCCTCGGACAGTTTCGGGACCGACCGCAAGAGACCACGTGTGTATGGGTGTTTCGGATCGGCAAAGAGTTCGTCAACGCCCGATTCCTCGACGATCTTGCCCGTGTACATTACACATACGCGATCGGCAACTTCGGCCACGACACCGAGGTCGTGCGTGATCAACAGCACGGCCAGTTTGCGGCTGACACGGAGGCCGTTCAACAGCTCGAGTATCTGTGCCTGAATGGTGACGTCAAGTGCGGTGGTGGGCTCGTCGGCAATGAGCAGTTCCGGATCGCAGGCGAGGGCCATCGCGATCATAACTCGCTGCCGCATACCGCCTGAAAGCTGGTGCGGATAGTCATTGGCACGACGCTCGGGCGACGGGATGGCGACCTCACGCATGGCCTCGATCGCCGCCTGCCACGCCGCCTTTTTGTCGAGCTTGCGGTGGAGCCTGAGAGCCTCGGCGATCTGCTCACCGACGGTAAAGACCGGGTTGAGCGACGTCATCGGATCCTGAAAGATCATCGCGATGTCGTTGCCGCGAATGGCCCGCAGACGCTCCTCACCGGCGGTCGTAAGTTCTTCGCCCTTGAATTTGATCGATCCGCCAACGATCTTACCGGGCGGCGAAATGAGCCGCATTATCGAAAGAGCGGTGATCGATTTGCCGCAGCCGGACTCGCCGACAAGCCCGAGCAGCTCGCCCTCGCCGATCTCAAAGCTCACGCCATCCACCGACCGCACGAGCCCGGCGCGCGTCGGAAAGTGGGTTTGGAGATCACTGACCTCAAGCAAATGGGACATCAGTTCTTCGGTACCTTGACCGGATCGGCCGGACGTTTGGGTAGCTTAACGGGCGTCGCGATCTTTTTCAAAAGCTCGTTCAGCGCGCGTTCGAGCTGCGGGTCGCCGCCGGCGATGACGGAACGCGGGTCGTTTTCGACCTCAATATCAGGGTCAACGCCGTAGCCCTCGATAATATATTCGCCTCGGGCATTGGCAAGCGCCGATTCCGGTACGTTGACGACGCCGCCGTCGATCAGGTTACCGCGGTTGGTGATGCCGACAACACCGCCCCAACTGCGTTTGCCGACGAGCTGGCCAAGGCCCGCCTCACGGAACATATACGGGAAAATATCACCGTCCGAAGCTGAATTTTCATTTAGAATGGCGATCATCGGCCCGAGAAACGCTCCATCAGGGTAAGTTGAGCCATCCTCGTCCGCGCGTCGATAGTTGATGCCGAGCACCTTGCGGCGAAGCCGTTCGATGAGCATTCGCGAGACGTTGCCGCCGCCATTGGCACGAACGTCGATGACCATTCCCTCTTTGTTAAGCTGCGGATAGTACCATTTGATAAATTCACGCAGTCCGGGAGCACCCATGTCGGGGACGTGGATATAGCCGAGCCGCCCTCCGGACATCTGATCGACACGGCGGCGGTTCGCCTCGATCCAATCGAGGTAGATAAGGTCGCTCTCGTTCGTCACCGGCCGGAAAGTGAACGTCCGGGCACCTTGTGCCGTCGGCGACGAATTGAGCGTGATCGAGACGGCCGAATCGGCCTTACCGCGAAGGTACGAGTATATGTCCCGGTCGGCGGTAACGTTTTCGCCGTTTATGGCGATGACATAATCGCCGACCTTAGCGTCGCTGCCGACCTCGGTCAACGGCGAGCGGTAAATGTCCTCTTCATTCTGACCGCCGAATATCTTGGATATCTTGTAGCGGTTGGTGGCCTTGTCAACCTCAAAACGAGCTCCGGGCAGGGCGACACGTACTCTGGACGGCAGATTGAAATCGCCGCCGTCGATGTACGCGTGCTGGACTGTCAGTTCGGCACACATCTCGGAAATGATGTAGTTTAGGTCGGATCGATGAGCAACGTACGGGAGCCATTTTTTATAGTCTTCGCGGATCTTGACCCAGTCGAAGCCGTGCATATTACCCGCGTAGAACCAATCGCGATAACGTCGCCACACCTCGTTGAATATCTGGTTCCACTCGGCGACAGGGTCGATCTCAGCGATCAGGCCATTAACGGACACCGATTTTTTGGTGCGTTCGCCGGCCGGTGACGCGTCAAGGATCGAAAATCCGCCGAATGACGAGGTCATGATCTTGGTGCCGTCCTCCGAGAGAGCAAAACCGCCGGCCGGCGTGACAAGGATCGTTTCCTTGCGGTCCTTGAGCGAAAAGATACGCAGCGACGGGGTTCCGTCGGAGCCGCGGCCGTAATAGAACGCCGGCTGGGTCGTGTAGATCAGGTGGCCCTTGTTCGCCGAAAGACCGCCGTAATTGTCGGCACCGAGCGGAGCCTTGGCCGTACGCGATTCGATCCCGTCAAAATCTATCTTCTCTGCGGCCGGAGCAGTTCCCGCGGCCGGCGCCGGAGTCGCGGCCGGCTTTTCTTCGGCGATCGTCACCTCATCGCTTTCGATCGGAAACGGATTTTTGGTGTCCTTTCGGAGCGCCAAGGCATAGATCTGGGTCATTCGGTTAGTCGCGTAGTTGAACTCCGAACTCGATATCTGCGGAGCGAACTCGCGGTTGCTCAAAAAGTACAGGTAACCGCCCGACGGATCCCAGGTCGGGTTTGTCGAACTGAACATCGCCGGCGTCACTCGATAGCTCTTATTCTCGTCGGAGCTCCAGATGTAAACTGACGAAAATCCATTACGCGGCTGCATCGAATAGGCAATAAAGTTTCCCTTCGGCGACCATTCGTAGCTTTGGACGAGCCCGATCGGAGCGTCCACGACCATCTGCATCTGCTTGGTCGCGAGCGTCAGCACCCACAATTTGCCGTCCTTATCGCTGAACGCGATCTTCTTCCCGTCCGACGACCAGGTCGGCGAATAGCGCTGAGCGTTGCCGCCCGTCGTGATCTGTTCCGGCGGCGTCGAGCCATCCTGGGCAACGAGCCAGATCTCTTCCTCGCCGGACTTATCCGAAATGTAAGCGATCTGCTTGCCATCGGGCGACCAAGCCGGCGAGCGGTCGTTGGCGTCCGACGATCGAGTCAGATTACGCACGCCGCCCTTTTCGATCGGCGCCGTAAAGATGTCGCCGCGGGCCGAGAACAGTGCCCTCTCGCCCTTCGGGCTGAGCGAATACGAGCTGATATAGTTAGCAGCATTGACCACGCGTTTACGGCGGTTGACGCCATCGTCTGGCACGCTGATGCTCAGGCGGGCAGCTTTTTTAGAGTTGATGTCGAAAATCTCCAGTTCGCCGTCGCGCTCATATATGATTCGGCTGACATTATCCGAACTTGGCCAGCGGATGTCCCAGTCACGGTTGCGAGTGACCTGAGCAGTCTTTCCGGATGCCGTATCGTAGGCGTAGAGGTTAAATTTGCCGTCCCTATCCGAGTTGTAGTAGATGGTATTTCCGATCCACATCGCGTCGCGGCTGGCGTGCGGGTCGTTCGAGATCTTTTTGGCGTCGTTGGTCGCGAGGTCGTAGATGTAAAGCGTGTTTGCCTGGCCGCCGGCATAACGCTTTTCGGGGCGAAAATCACGGAATCGCGGTGAATAGACCATCTTGCCGCCATCGGGCGACATATCGCCGGAACCTGCCTCGGGCATCGGAAGTGCCGTTGCCGGGCCGCCCTGCGGCGATACGGTGTAAAGACGTGCGATCGGCGTCGACCACGAGTCCCGCAGGCTGCGAAAGACGATCCGGCCATCCTTTGTCCAGCCGTGAACCTGATTATCAAAGCCCCAACGCGGAGCAAGCGGCCCACGCGACGGGTAAAATGTCAGTTGTTTCGGCTCGCCGCCCTGAGCCGGCACGACATAGACCTGTTCATCGCCGTCATATTGGGCTGTGAAAGCGATCCATTTGCCGTCGGGCGAATATTTAGCGTAGGTCTCGACGCCGGGATGCGAGGTCAAACGAACCGCAGTCCCGCCCGAGGCAGATGCGGTCCACAGGTCTCCGCCGTATGTGAAAACGACCTTGTCGGCATAAATATCCGGGAATCGAAGCAATTTGGTCTGGGCAGCAGCCCCGGCGACGAAAAACAGGCCTAGGAAAAGCGTAACGACAAAGCGTTTTGACATAATTAGAACCTCTGACCGATGAACATGTGAACAGTTGCAAGTTTAACTCAAAACATTACGATCAAAAAGAACGTATGTTTCAATAGTTCGTTCCAATCTCAGGCAACTCAAAGCATCGCATTCAACTCAAATGGATGATATTCTTATCGGCAGCCAAAGATAGCTCGAACGAGCGAAGCAACCATCGGGGGTTTTGTTAGTGCACCAAAGATTTAACGGCATATTCGCATTTACACTGATACTCACCATCGTAATGACCGGCCTCGGGCAGCAGCCGGCCGCGGCGACGCGTGCCGACAATGTCAGGCCCGGGGCAAAAAAGGCCGATACGCCTAAAAAGGTGGTCCGGGTCGAGGATATCGAAAAAGATATCGCCGAGGCCCTGACCGTCATCGAACGCAATTACGGCGGAACCAAGCAGCTCAACTACAACGATGTGATGAAGGCGTCGATCGACTCGATGCTGCACACACTCGATCCGCACTCGAATTATTTCGACGCCAAAGAGTATGAAGAGTTTCGGACCGACCAGAGTTCGCGTTACTACGGCATTGGAGCGACGATCGGCGACCTTAGCGACGCCGACGGCAAGGTCATAGCCACGTATATCAAGGCAACGTTTGACGGTGCACCGGCAAACCGTGCGGGGCTACGATACGGCGACAAGATAATCGAGGTCAACGGCACGTCGATGCTCGGCAAGCCGTTTGCCGACGTTCGCGGATTCTTGCGTGGGCCGCGAGGCACCCCTGCCAAATTGGTGGTCGAACGTCTCGCGACGGGCAAACGCGAGACTGTGGATATCATCCGCGATGCGGTTTCGCAGCCCTCGATCGGCGAATACTATATGATCCGTCCGGGCGTTGGATATCTTGCGATGCGCGGCGGCTTTAACCAAACGACGTACGCCGAGTTTGTCGCCGCGACCCGCGAATTGCGTGCAAAGGGCATGCAACAGATGGTGATCGACCTTCGCGACAATGGCGGCGGCCTTGTCAGCCAAGCTTACCGTGTGGCAAACACCTTTTTGAAGCGGGATCAGACCGTCTTTACGCAAAAGGGCCGCATAGAGGGCGTTTCTGACCAATACCGTGCCGACAACCCGGCGCCCGACAAATCACCTGTCGTCGTACTGGTCAATCGCAATACCGCATCGGCGTCAGAGATCCTTGCCGGTGCCCTGCAGGATCACGATCGGGCCTTGATCGTGGGCGAGAATACGTTCGGCAAGGGCCTTGTCCAAAATCCGTTTCAGCTCGAGTACGGCTCGATGCTGCTGTTGACGATCGCCAAGTACGAGACGCCGGCCGGCAGACTTATTCAGCGCGATTACTCGAACGGCAATCTCTACGACTATTACACCGAGGGCGGCAGCTTTCGCGACATCACGGCCGACCCGGCCAAACCGACCGGCGCCGAGAGCCGAACGGACGGCGGACGTGTTGTTTACAGCGGCGGCGGCATTAACCCGGACGTCCCTATCAAACCGGATACGATCGAACTCGAACGGGCTCGGGCCCAGCAAAAGCTGACCAACCCGATATTTGCGTTCGCTCTCGACCTGGTCGTCGGCCGCGTCAAGGGTTTTGAGAACTACAAGATCGAGAAGCCTATCACTTTTGGCTACGACATCAGCAAGAACGATTTTCCGGTGACACCGGCCCTATACGACTCGTTCAAGGCCTTTGCGGTCGGCAAATACAAGGTGACGCCCGCGCAGCTCGACCGCGAACGCGAATTCATCGAGCGTACACTCAGGACCGAACTCGTCACGGCCGCTTACGGGTCACAAACGTCAGGCCAGGTCTTTAACGAATACGATGATCAGCTGCTAAAAGCGATCGAACTGCTGCCGCAAGCCAAGCAACTGGCTCTCGACAGTACCAAAAACACGGCCAATAAACCGAATCCGGGAATTCGCTAAACGGCCTGTTCGGAAAAATGAAAAGCACGATCCGACCCCGCGGTCCGATCGTGCTTTTTGTCGTTTAACGAAATATCTCTAAAATAGCCAACGGATCAGGTAGTAGATGCCGACACCGGCACCTACTACGAGCCCGATCAGGAGCAAAATAAGCCCGGCGACCACAAACTTGAATTTACGGTAGCGGTTCTCGTCAGGCGGCGACAATTGATTTTGCGGAAAATACGGCGGCGGTCTGTTCATAGTTCTTTAGTGCTTGCAAATATCCTTTCGAACCTCAGATTAACAGTTGGGGATCACAGTTCCAAACTGTCATGGCGGCAGGCTACCTCGGCAATGGCTGCTGCAGATCGGCGAGTCCGTACGCCAAAACGGCGACGACACCGCCGAGCTCGCGTAACTGACGCGGGTCGATCTTGTCGAAGGTGTCCGCCGCCGTATGGTGATAGTTGAAATACGATTGCTGATTGAACCACGGCGCAAATGACGGCACACCGGCACGCGTCAACGGGCCAATGTCAGCTCCGACACCACCGGCCTGTAGTTGGGTCTGCGTCGCTCCCTGGGGCAAAAGCACCTGTGTGATCGGTGCCAGATAGGCCTGTATTTCCGGCTTGCCGGTAAAGAGTATGCCGAGCGGATGCGACGCCCCGAGATCTGCCTCGACAGCGGCAAAATGCTTTGAGATATTCGCGGCCTCTTCTTTTTCATATGCCGCCGAACCTCGTCCGCCGTTCTCTTCGTTCATCCATGCAATGACGCGAATTGTACGTTTTGGGCGAATTTTGAGGTCTGTGAGTAGTTTGGCGACCTCCATCGAAACGGCAACGCCCGAGGCATCGTCGATCGCACCCTGGCCGAGATCCCACGAGTCAAGATGCCCCGAAACGATAACGACCTCATCCGGCCGCTCGGTTCCCTTCAGATCGCCGATGACGTTGTAACTCTCGACGTCGGGCAGCGTCTGCGGCGTCAGTGTCAGATGAAGTTTGACCTTGCCTGACCTTGCCAAATGGGCGATCGTCTCGGCGTCCTCAAATGAGACGGCAGCACCCGGGATCTTCGGCACGCCGTCGGCGTAACCCATCGAACCGGTGTGAGCGAGGCGGTTCTGCGATCCGCCGGCGGAACGGTTCAACGCGGCGACAGCACCGAATCGTGCGGCAGCCATCGCTCCGCCGAACCTGAACTGCACGGCCTGGCCGTAAGCCGCGCCGCCGAAACCTGACGATTGCATCTCGGTGTCGAATTTGAAATTGAAGAGTACTATCTTGCCTTCGACCTTTTCGCGGCCAAGCGCCGCCAACTCCTCGAAACTGTTGACCACCACGATCTCCGCGGTAATGCCTTCTGGGGGCGTCGCAACGCTGCCCCCGAGCGCGGTCAGAACCACCTTCTGGACAGTGCCCGGAGCCATGCCGGTAAATTCGACGAGCTCGCCCCGCTCTTCACCGCGGACCCAGTGCGGTACGAAGCACTTTTGAAGGCGAACTTCGAGGCCCAGTTTTCGCATCTGATCGGCGACGTACTCGACCGCACGCGCCGCTTGCGACGATCCTGAAAGCCGCGGACCGATATTGTACGAAAGGTACCTCGTCTGATCATACGCGTACGTGCTCGAGGCCGCGGCTCGCTGTATCTCGCGCATATTTCGGACCGTTTGATCGGAATAAAGCTGCGGCGTCGGTTTGGCGTCGGCGACCTGTGCGATGACAGCGGCTGAAGGAATAAATGCCGCGAAAAACAAAACGAATAATTTCATAGTCACATAGTATCCGAACCGTTCAAACTTACAAAATTCTGTGCGATAATGGCGATGTTCCAGACTATTTCAAACAGGATAACCAT
>JAIBCA010000106.1 GCA_019694345.1 Pyrinomonadaceae bacterium
TAAGCCAGAGAGCATAAAGGGCCTTAATTGCCGCCACTTCCGACAAGCCGGAGCGGTCAATGATGGACGCGGCGGTTGCGGGATCGTCTGAGAGACATCCCATGACCTGAACTTCATCGGACGTTAGTTCGGCACCTTCAAATTCGCGTCGATCTACTGAAAAGGTCTCATCCAGACTGCGAAATCTGCTTAAAACTGTGTCGATCGGCAAACAGTGAGCGTAGTCTGACATTATCCGGCCAGTATCGATTTCAAAACTCAGTCCATCACGAAGCCGTGCGAGGTGCGTAAATGACCAGTCACCACTCGGTTGAGACAAAAGGTCGATAAGAATGCCCTGTATCTGCTCAACATACAACTGACGCTTTGAGTCCGCATTGAGAAAACCGGTTGATTCGAGAAAGCCGACAAGCTCGTGATCGATCGCAAAATTTGGGATCTCCTTCAGATCGTCAACAGTCAGCCGTTTCTGGCGCAGCAGGATGTCAAAAAGTCGGGCGGATCTAGCGTTCGAGACGGCAAACCGAACGACCCCTTTGGTGAAGTAGACGATATACTTCTTCCCCGAGGAGGATATTCGCAGACTGCCAGTCAGTTCCGCGTGGACGATCTCGGCCGCGAGTTCGGCAAACGGATTTGTCAGAAAACTTCCGTGTATCTCTTCTGGAGTTGGGGCGGTCATTGAATCGGTCGAGGACGCAGCGGTGTGGCGGTTTCAAACGAAACCTCAACGATTATAGCAGATAGGGGACGGAAAAGTTAAGTATTTTGTTCCGACTCGAGCATGAATGTGTTTGACACCCGAACGACAAATTGCGACAGTTTGAGTGAGACCACAATTGATCGCGATCTAACCAAGAATGACGGTTGAGCTTGAAATCCGCGAATGCAGAACGCTTGAGCAGCTCGGCGAATGCGTCGATTTGCAGCGCGAGGTCTTTGCCCTTCCGGAGGTGGAACTTTCGCCTGTCCGGCACTTCGTCGTAACGCGGAATGCAGGCGGATTTACTCTTGGGGCATACGACGGTGATCGCTTGGCGGGATATGTGCTCAGCGTGCCTGCATTTCTGCGCGGCGAGCGGGCGTTTTATTCCCACATGACAGGCGTTCGCTCTGAATATCAGAGCCTTGGCGTCGGTGCAAAACTAAAATGGGCGCAGCGGGAGCGGGCTCTGGCCGAAGGTGTCAGGTACATAAAATGGACATTTGAGCCCGTGAAAGCCCGCAACGGTTACTTTAATCTCGAAAAGCTGGGTGCGATCGTGTGTGAGTATCAACGCAATTTTTACGGCACAGATTATGCGGTATCGCCGGAAAGCGGAAAGCAGATCGGACTACAAAGCGATCGGTTATTTGCGGAATGGCACCTCGAAAGTGACAAGGTTGCGGCACTCGCGGCCGGCGAAAAGTACTTGATCGCCGGCGAACCGGCGGCGGAGATCCAGATCGTCAACGACTGGTCGACGTTGGTCGAGGCAGACCCGGCAGCGGCTCTCGAACTGCAGCTGCGGGTCAGGCGAGATTTTGAGGCAGCATTTGCTGAAGGGATGGTCGGTCGATCATTTCGGCGCGACGCCGATCTGCCGGCATACCTGCTTTATCGAGGCTAGCAATGTCAATATTTGAGATCGATCCCGACATTCGAAAGGCCAAGACGTTGTCGTCCGCGTTTTATACCGATCCGGACTTGTTTGAGCTGTCAAAAGAGAAGATCTTTTCGAGGACGTGGCATTTTCTCGGGCGAGCGGACGAAGTCGAGACCCTCATGCCGGCCACCATCCTGCCCGACATGCTTGACGAACCGGTTCTGGTTGTTAAGACCTCCGAATGGTTTTCGTGCCTTTCGAATGTCTGTACTCACCGCGGCAAGATACTTGTTGAAAAGCCGTGCGATGCGACGCTGATCCGGTGTGGATATCACGGGCGGCGATTCCTGCTCGACGGGCGGTGCATCTCGATGCCGGAGTTCGATGGCGTCGAGGGGTTTCCATCTGATACTGATGACCTGAAACAGCTGCCATTCTCAGCGAGAGCGGGATTCATGTTTGCGGCGATCGACCCGGCCGATCCTTTCGAGGTTTTTGTTGACGACGTTGGAGAACGTATGGGCGATGCCGATATTCACGGCCTTGTTAGGGGCGATTCACGTGAATACGAGGTCGGAGCACACTGGGCCCTGTATTGCGAAAATTACCTTGAGGGGTTCCACATCCCTTACGTGCACCACGGGCTTAATGCCGTGGTCGATTACGGTACTTACACGACCGATACATTTCGGTATTCGAGCCTTCAGACAGGTTATGACGCAGACGGAAAGGTCGCGGCGAAATACCTCTTTATATTCCCCAATATGATGTTCAACTTCTATCCTTGGGGCCTGTCGGTCAACATCGTCCGGCCGGTTTCGCCAACAAGGACCAAGGTCGAATACATCTCGTACATTCGTGATGAGGATCTTTTGGACGAAGGTGCCGGGGCCGATCTAGACACGGTCGAGATGGAGGATGAGGCGGTCGTCGAAAGCGTGCAGCGGGGCATCAGGTCGCGGTTTTACACACACGGCCGTTATTCGCCGACACGCGAACAGGGAACGCACCATTTTCATCGCCTGATCGCCGAGTTTATGAAATAATCAGTAGTTCATGGAACTCTCAGATAACGTTCAAAACCAGATCGCTCACCTTCGTTCCGAGATCGATCGGCATAACGACCTTTATTATCAGAAGGCCGAGCCGGAAATTTCTGATTTTGAGTTTGACCAACTCCTCGAAAAGCTCAAGGCCCTTGAGGCAGAGAATCCTGAACTGATCACTCCGGATAGTCCGACGCAGCGTGTCGGCGGTAAGGCCGACAGTTTGCGGCCGTTCACACATACGGTGCCGCTGATGTCGCTTGACAATTCGTATGACCTCGACGAACTAAGGGCCTTTACCGAACGATGCGAAAAGCTTGCGGAAGGCCGTCATCTGGAATATGTTGCCGAACTCAAGATCGACGGGCTCAGCGTTTCGCTGCATTATGAAAACGGCATTCTCGTTACGGGTGCGACCCGCGGTGACGGCCGCACCGGCGACGAGGTCACGCAGAACGTCAAAACGATAAGGACGATCCCGCTGCGTCTGAAGAAGGACGCCCCGCCGCATGCGGAGGTCCGCGGCGAGGTCTTTCTCTCGCGTTCCCAGTTTGCAAAGATCAATGCCGAACTCGAGATGTTGGACGAAAAGACGTTCGCAAACCCACGCAACTGTGCCTCAGGCACGCTGCGTATGCTCGACTCGGCGGTGGTCGCGTCGCGTCGGCTGGATATGTTCCCGTACGACGCATTCACCGGCAATCAAAAGATGTTTGCAACGCACTGGGAGAATTTCGATTGGTGCGAGCGCAACGGGTTTAATGTCAATCCGAACCGGGCCCTGTGCGGCGATTTCGACGAACTCGCGGCATTTGTCGCGCGTATGGAGTCACTTCGCGACGAACTCGACTACGAGATCGACGGCGTGGTGGTCAAGGTCAATTCGACGGCCTTGCAAGACGAGTTCGGTGCGACGACCAAGGCTCCGCGTTGGGCGATAGCGTATAAATATCCGGCTCGCCAGGCGACGACACGCTTGCTCGGCATCGGTATTCAGGTCGGCCGGACAGGAGCTCTGACGCCCGTTGCCCATCTAGAACCGGTGCAACTTGCCGGCACGACCGTCTCGCGGGCGTCCTTGCATAACGAGGACGAGATCAAGCGGCTCGCCCTCAAGATCGGCGACTGGGTGATGATCGAGAAAAGCGGCGAGATCATACCTCAGGTACTGTCCGCCGTGGTGTCGAAGCGTGACGGTACCGAGACGGAATTTGAGTTTCCGCGGGTGTGCCCCGTTTGTGAATGGAACGCGGTTCGTCCCGACGGCGAGGCCGTACGCCGCTGCACCAACCCCGACTGTCCAGCGAAGATCAAGGCACGAATACTCTATTTTGCCGCCAGAAAGGCGATGGATATCGAGGGCCTTGGCGAGGTGCTCGTCGAGACGCTCGTCGATAACGGTTCGGTCCGAGACGTTGCCGACCTCTATTCGTTGAGCCTCGAGCAGATCGCCTCACTCGAGCGAATGGCCGAGAAGTCCGGCTCGAACCTGATCGAACAGATCGAGGCGAGCAAATCACGCGGTCTGCAGCGACTCCTCTTTGGCATAGACATCCGTCACGTCGGCGAGCGTTACGCCAAGATCCTAGCTAACCACTTTCGCAGCATCGATCGCATCGCCGAGGCGAGCGTGCAGGAACTTGACGACATTCACGAGATCGGTCTAGCCGTCGCCGAGAGCGTCTACGAGTGGTTTCGCGACCCTCGAAACATCGATCTGGTCGACCGCCTCAAGGACGCCGGCGTCAAGACCGAGACCGACGCCGCAAGCACCGCTCTGCTCGACGAACGCTTTATCGGCAAGACCTTTGTCCTGACCGGCAAGCTTGAGAATTACACCCGCGACGAAGCTGCCAGACTTATCGAGGACCGCGGCGGCCGCGTCGCTTCATCCGTAAGCAAAAAGACCGATTTCGTGGTCGCCGGCAGCGATGCCGGATCGAAATTGACCAAGGCGGAGAGTTTGGGGGTTGTGGTGCTTGACGAAGCCGAGTTTGCTGGAATGATTGGATAGCATGGAAAAAGGTATTTCAATGATCGAAACTCTGCGCGATTTTGTCGAAAAGGCAAATAAGTTGGGTCTCGAATACATGATCACTGGTTCGTATGCGATGAGTGCCTATGGCGAAATTAGAATGACTCGCGACATTGATATCGTCATTCAGCTAAGAGAAGAAATGCTGACAAAGTTTGTTGGAGCATTCGATGAGGGTTACGACATCAGCAAAGATTCCGTGTTGCGTGCTATTAGGTCGCGGTCTATGTTCAACATCATCAACCAAACTCACGGTGGAAAGATCGATTGCATAATTCAAAAAGACACGGCATTTGCCCAGGAGAGTTTCAGCCGAAGATTCAAAGTCTCCGTTGCCAAGATTGAGTTTTGGACGACGACGAAAGAAGATTTGGTGTTGGCAAAACTTTTATGGGCAAAAGATGCATTCTCCGAGATGCAAATTCGCGACATTGCTAATCTAACCGAGTCGGAATATGATTCTGATTATGTGACTAAATGGATCGCTAAGATGGATTTGGCAGGTATATGGGCGGAAGTTGAGCAATGGAAGATACGGCGCGACAAAGCCGGGATCTAGTCCGCGAAATTGTAATGTCGAAAACCTTGGAAGAAAGGTTTTTGATGTGCGCCGAGATGTATGAGGAAGCAAAAGAGTACGCAAAAGTTGAAATACCTGAGCATTTATCGATGGATGAACGCGAAAACTATATTTTTGAGAGGATTCATGGGGCAAATCCGATGGAATTGATCTAGCTTTTTTTGACGACGTCATACGATGGGATTCTGGGGCTTCGTTTTTGTTTTAGTCGGATTTGCCGGTCTTCGATATTTATCGTGGTATCGGAGCAAAGATCTGCCCTCACCTAATAAAGAATTAACGCGAATAAGATTTGCAATATTGCTCATTGGCATTATGTTCTTGCCGATATTTCTTAGTAACTGGCCGTCATTATCTTTTTACATCCCCACCTTCGATGGAGAAATAGAAACAATTCAAGATGCTCAAAAAGCACTTGTAGAGCAGAACGAGATCTTGAAGAAGCTGGCTGAAGCCATCCAAAGTTACAATTTTTACACTTTTCTACTCGTGGCCGTGCTTATCGGAGATGTTCTTCCGGCTCTGTATTGTTTTTCAGCAGCCTTGGTTCCTGGCGAGCGTATTGATGATGACATTGAAGACGATAAGATAATTTCAATTTTTGAAGAAGATAAAAAATATGGCAAATAGCTTTTTTACAGCAAACATATCCGATGTTGACCCGGCGGTCAGCAACGCTCTCGATAATGAGGTTAGACGGCAGGCCGATGGACTGGAGTTGATCGCGTCGGAGAATTTTGTTTCCGAAGCGGTGCTCGAGACAATGGGAAGTGTTCTAACCAACAAATACGCCGAAGGTTATCCGGCCAAACGCTACTACGGCGGATGCGAATTTGCCGACGTTGTTGAGAACCTGGCGGTCGATCGGGCCAAGGAGCTATTCGGAGCCGAACACGCCAATGTCCAGCCTCACAGCGGTGCACAGGCCAATATGGCGGTGCTGATGACCGCACTCGACCACGGCGACACTATACTTGGCATGAATCTCGCTCACGGCGGACATCTGACGCACGGATACCCCTTAAATTTTTCGGGTATCAACTACAATGTCGCGGATTACGGCGTCAACCGCGAGACCGAACAGATCGATTACGACGAACTTCGGCAAAAAGCCGAGGAATCGCGGCCAAAGCTGCTGATCTGCGGAGCGTCTGCCTATCCGCGGACAATTGATTTTGAGCGAATCGGAGAGATCGCCCGCAGCGTTGGTGCGAAGGTCATGGCTGATATCGCGCATATCGCCGGATTGGTCGCGGTTGGGCTGCACCCGTCGCCGGTACCGCACTGTGAATTTGTTACGACGACGACGCACAAGACTCTGCGTGGGCCACGCGGCGGCTTGATATTATGCCGTGAGGAGTTTGCCGCCGACATCAATCGGAGCGTATTCCCGGGCGTCCAAGGCGGCCCGCTCATGCATATCATCGCGGCTAAAGCGGTCGCTTTCGGCGAAGCCCTCAGAACGGATTTCAAGGCCTACCAACAGCAGGTTATCGATAACGCCCGGGTATTGGCCGAGACACTTGCTGATTCCGGGCTCAGGATCGTGTCGGGCGGCACCGATAATCACCTTATGCTCGTTGACGTTTTTTTGGACGGCAAGGGCGTGACCGGGAAGGCCGCCGAGCAAGCCTTGGGCGAAGCTCACATTACGGTTAACAAAAATACGATCCCGTTTGACACCAATAAGCCATTTGTTGCGTCGGGAATCAGGCTGGGCACGCCCGCTTTGACCACGCGGGGTATGAAAGAGGACGAAATGCGCGAGGTCGGTGCGATGATTGCGGCCGTCGTACACGAACCGGAGTCAGAATCGGTCAAGGAACGGGTTCGTCGGGAAGTGCTGGAATTGACTGCAAAGTTTCCAATGTATCCGACGCGAATGAAACAGGGGATTGGCGAAGCCGTCTGATCGTTGATACAAAGTCGATAAAAAAGCACGGATGAATCGAAAACTCATCCGTGCCTTTTCTTTGTCTCAAACCGTCATCGTAATTCCGGCGGAAACTGTGTCAACCGATCTTCGAGTTGTTTTCGGCGTCGAATTGGTCGAGGAGCTCGCGCGCCTCATCCGAATCAAATTCGAACGCTTTAAGTTCAAGAGCGCTTGCCCCTATCCCGGCATATAGCGGGTCGTCGAGCAGCGGCAGGATAGATTGAACCTGCATCATTGCCAATGTTTCGTAGGCGATCGCCCGAATTTGAGGAACGCTCGTTTGACGGATTATCTCGGCCATTTCACTGACCGCAAATCTTTCACCCAGGCGGTCCGCGAGCTTGTCGAGATGGTCGTAATCGTTTTCCCTAAGTGCCCGCTCGGCGAGCTGGA
>JAIBCA010000098.1 GCA_019694345.1 Pyrinomonadaceae bacterium
ACTCAAAATCTGACGAGGTTCACCCTCATGTCGGTTCGACTCCGACCTCCGGTACCATTCTCATTTCTTCTTTAGCTCCATTTTCCAATCGGGATTTATAGGTATAGTTACCACTGTTCCTGACGGTGCGGCTCTGAAGTCCGCGACTCGTGATCGAAAATCGAGATCCTTGAACGGGGTAATGCGATAGTCGCCGATCACAGCAACGAGAGTTATCGTCAGTAAGCCTGCCGATAAATACCTTGCAAATTTTGTTTCGCCGTCGAAGAGCTGGTAGATCAGGCACGCCCCGAGGATAAATCCCGGCACGAACCAGTAGCGAAGGGCCGTCGGATGGTTTGCGATGACACTCCACTGTCCCGGTTCCAGCGTCACCGCCGGCCAGGCCAGGGCGGTAATACAAACTAAGGCGGCATAGACCATAAGCGTTCGAATTTCGTTTGAGGCCTTTGCAAAAAGATAGGTCGCAAGTGCGATACCGCCGATCGACACGGTGATAGCCGCAAATGACCCCCAAAGATCCCAACCTTCGATCCGTGCAAATCCGCGGACCCCGACCAGCGGACCGAGTACAAGATGACGGCCGACAATGCGAAAGAAAAGGTCGGGCGTGGCACCGAGAACAGATTGAACCTCTCTTTGGGTAGTTAACAATCCATAGGCCTGAATGGCACAACCGATGGCTAAGATCACGGAGATCAATGCCTTGTGGGGAGACCTGCTCAGGAAAGTACGTAAACAACTAACCGGCAGCAGCAACAAGCAAAACGGTCCACTTATCGATGCAATTGCTGTGACACCAAGGTCGAACGCACGGCCAAACTTCGTAACAGGTTCTGCGGCTATCACGATAAGGCAAACCAGAAGCGCAAGGTGCCATTGCGAGTTTGTTAAATTAACGAATACCTCCCAAGAGTTTGGCAACACTAGATATAGAAATGCCAACGAATATCGGGCCAGACTGTTTTTGAGTAAGGGTTTGCATCGTTCTGACACAATGAATACGGCCACAACGCTCTGGATAAAGATAGCTGAGGCGTTAAAGACCAGTGGAGCGTATTCCAGCGGAAATACAAGCGAAACAGCTGCGACCAATCGGGATATCGTTTGGTAATACCCTGCTTCGGTCGTAAACAACGAAATGATCGGCCCGGCGTTGTATGCGTCGGCAAACCAATTTCGTCCGTCCTCAGCCCAAAACTGCGGGTTGAGGATCGCGTCCGGCTTTCTTGAAAATAGGATCAATGAGGCGGCCGCCAAAGTAACAAGCAGCCTGATCTGTAATAGGGGTATTTTCTCCTTGGACTGTTCTGTCACAATGATCGGTTCGCTGATCTGCGATCCATTTGACTAACGATCAAGGCCGCATACACTGACGCATGCGGCCTTGAGGTTTCCTTTATTTCCAAACCAGATCTAGTAACGGGAATACTTGATCGTCTGACCATCGCTATTAGAAACCGTACGGATGCCACTGCCATTACGGTATACGGTCGATGTGGCTCCGTTTATGGTAAGTGTACTTCCGTTGAGATTACCATAATTCATGTTTCCGCCGATATTTACCGTTACGTTTCCGTTGCTCTGGATCGTAATGAATATCCGCGAACCGTCTTGCGGGCTGTTACCGCGAAAACGTCCCACGGCCCAGCTTGGAACACTGCTGCCTCCGCCGCCCCATCCACCGCCGGAGTTGTTGCGGCTGTAATAGATCGTCTCACCATTCATGTTGCTGATGGTACGGAAACCATTTCCTGACTGCACAACCCGGGATGTATTGCCATTCATCATGAGAGTGCCGCGATAATACGTTCCGTATGTCATCGAGCCGCCAATGTTTGCGTTTGCTCGACCGTTACTCTCGATCGTAAGTATGATCTGCGTACCGTTCGGAGCATTTCCGTAGAATGTTCCCCGTGCCCAAGACGGTGGGGACGAAGTCTGACCGCCGCCCCAGCCGCCGTTACCGCCGCCCCAACCGCCGCCGTTCCAACCTCCACCGTTAAGACCCGGCAGATCATAGGTGTCGGCAAGCGTGTTAAGGTCATTTCGCATATTGTTCCACTGCCTCTCGAGGTTACGGCGGAACGAAATGCTGTTCATCATGTTGTTGACGGTCTGAGCCTCGCGAATGACATTTGAGACATCGTTGCGTGTTTCCCACCACGAGTTATTGCGGTCGAATTCGCGACGCAGACGGTCGAGCGAGTTCTCGTAATCACGCACATTGTTGTTATAGCGATCCTCGGCACTAGTGCCGTTCAGGTTGCTGTTGTCCATTGCACGGTCGAAATCACGTCGAAATGTGTCGCTGCTATTTTCGAGTTTGGAGATGATACGGCTGACATCAGCTTTTGTATAACGATTTTGATACCGCAACTGACCCTGGGCATCGGTCGGCAAGAGCATTGCCGCGGTTCCGACCAGAGCTCCTAAAATTAGTGTTCTCAGCAAGTTTCTGTTCATATTGATATGTCCTCTCAAAAGCAATTCAATTTGCAATTCCTGGAAGCGGTAATTCAACTGATCGTCAAGCGAACACCACTGACCATTCGCTTCGGTCTCCCAAATGTATGCGATCACCCGAGCGTTTTGTGAATAGCGAACTTCCTGATTATATTAGAATCTCTGGTCCGGTACAACAATTTTTGGCGACCGCTCACTTTTCAACCTGCAATGCAACTTTCCGACCTAAACTTTGAACTCCCCGAAAACCTCATTGCCCAGCACCCGGCCGACCGCCGCGAAGCCTCGCGGATGCTGATCGTCGACCGTAAAGCCGGCATTTATTCCGACAGTTCGTTTTCTCAATTCCCCACGGAGCTTTGCCCCGATGACCTTTTGGTCGTAAACAATACCCGCGTGTTTCCGGCGAGGCTGATCGGTCGCTCCGAGACGGGAGCCTTGATCGAAGTGTTCCTGATCAGTGATGCCGGGACCGGAATTTGGGTCGCCTTGGCGCGACCCGGCAAGCGGTTGAAGCCCGGAAAACGGATCATTTTTGGCGACGGATTCTCATGCGTTGTGGAGGAAAAACTCGATGACGGCAAGGTGCATATCAAATTTGACGCGGACTCGGAGCTGGATGATCTGATCGACCGATACGGCAAAACGCCGCTGCCGCCCTATATTCGCCGCAACGACTCGGCCTCGGCCGCCGATCGCGAACGCTACCAGACCGTCTATGCCAAATATCGGGGTTCGATCGCCGCTCCGACGGCAGGGCTGCACTTCACTCCGGAAATTCTGCAGGCGATCAGATCCCGCGGAACGGGGATAGCTGAGATAACCCTTCATGTCGGATACGGCACATTTCAGCCGGTTCGGGCCGAAGAATTGTCCGATCATCGTGTCCTGCCCGAAAGATACGAGATCAACGACCACGCTGCCCAAATGCTGCAGGAAGCCAAGCAACGCGGCCGGCGGATCGTCGCCGTCGGAACCACGACCACGCGGGCGCTCGAGTCCAATTTTTCGGTCAGCGGCCGGTTCGAGGCAGTACGGGCAGACGCCGATCTGACCATCACGCCCGGGTATGAGTTTAGGGCAGTAGATGCTCTATTGACCAATTTTCACCTGCCGCAGAGTTCTCTGCTCGTTCTGACTTCAACATTTGGCGGCCACAAACTTATAATGGACGCCTACCGACATGCTGTCGATGCCGGGTACCGATTTTACAGCTACGGCGATTGCATGTTTATCAAATAGATCACAAATGGCGGTGTTGGATTCGATTCGCAATTTTTTGAGACCGGCGATGCCGGCCGAACCGGAGATAATTGTGCCCGCACCGCCGTCGGAGTATTCGATCAGGCCGCTGACGCCCGATCATCTGGCCGAAGTGCTGCGGCTGAACATAAGGTGCTTCAGAAACGGCGACAACTATACAAAACACACATTTGAATATCTGCTCAACGAACCGCGAACGCTCAGCTACCGCGTTTCGTGTGACACCGGCGAGATGGTGGGATTCGCCGTTGTTATGATCAACGAGAACGGGGCCGCTCATCTGACGACGATCGGTGTCGCCCCCGAGCACCGTCGCCGCGGAATCGCGGCCCGCTTGCTCGCACATATCGAAATGGCGATCAGGGCACGCGGCATCAGTACGCTGCTTCTCGAGGTACGGGTTGGAAACGAGGTAGCCCAGAGGCTCTACAATGACGCCGGGTACACCATTGCCCAACGGATCAATAAGTACTATAACAACGGCGAGGACTGTTATCTGATGATGAAAGCGGTCATTTAGGCTCCGGATCAACGTGACATTCGACCTTCCAAAGATATATCCGATAACCGATGCGGGCCTGAGCGGCATTTCGCACGCAGAACAGGTGCGGCGGCTCGTCGGCGGCGGTGCCCGCCTGATACAACTTCGCGAAAAGGATCGCGGTGCGGCCCATTGGATCGACGACGCCCGCGATGCGCTTGCGGCGGCAAAGAACGGCGGGGCCAAGCTGATCATCAACGACCGGGTTGATGTGGCGATGATGATCGGAGCCGACGGAGTCCACCTTGGCCAGGACGATCTGCCGCCGGCTGAGGCTCGAAAGCTGCTGGGGCCGGACAAGATCATCGGGTTCTCGACCCATTCGCTCGAACAGGCTCTCGCCGCTCTCGAACTGCCGGTCGACTATATCGGCGTCGGGCCGATATTTGCCACGAATACCAAACCCGCACACGACCCGGTTGTCGGAATCGAACTCCTTTCAACGATTCGAAATACGGGCGGAAGTGCAAAGATCGTAGCGATCGGCGGTATTAATGCCGACACGCTGCTCGCAGTCCTAAATGCGGGTGCCGACTCGGCCGCGATGGTCGGCGCGGTCATCGGCGAAGCTGACTTGATCGGGGAACGTATGAAAGCAATGATCCGCCTTGCGTCCGTGATACGTTAAACAATATTAAAAATTGCCTTGCATTTTGTATCACTATTGAGTGATAATAATGGTGTCGCTCTATCTTGATGAGAGCGGCGAGGCACTTCATTCCCATCGAATACCCGCCTTTTTGAATTACTTCCGGGAGTAGATCCACACAATGAGCTTGCTTGATATAGGACCGATCATTGAGCAGATGCTGCTCGTTTCAGAGAACGTCAGCGATCTCAATTTTTCGGTGTCACAAAAACCACAGGTCGAGATAAACGGCGTACTTTACCCGACGTCACCGATCGGATTGGGCAAACTATCGACGTATCAGACCGAGACGATCGCGATGTCGCTGATCCGCGACAATCCGGACGCGGCCCATCAGCTCTCCAAGTATCGAACTGCCGACCTGAGTTACGCCATTCCCGGCAAGTGCCGATTTCGCGTCAATATTTTCCAACAGCGCAACACTTACTCGATCGTGATGCGCGTCATCCCGCATCAGATACCGAGCTTTGAATCGCTTCGGCTGCCCAAAATACTCGAGGACATCGCCGAGATCCGCAATGGGATCGTTTTGCTGACCGGCCCGACCGGTTCGGGAAAGAGTTCGACGCTGGCCGCGATCATTGATCGGATCAATGAGATCAAGGCCTATCACATAGTGACGATCGAGGATCCGATCGAGTTTCTGCACAATCACAAAAAATCTACGATCAACCAACGAGAGGTCGGCGCCGACACCAAGGACTTTGCCTCGGCCCTGCGTGCCGCTCTCCGACAGGCGCCCAAGGTCATCCTGGTCGGCGAAATGCGTGATCTGGAAACGGCCGAGATCGCCCTCGAGGCGGCTGAGACCGGCCACTTGGTCCTTTCGACCTTGCATACGATCGACGCATCGAAAACGATCGATCGCATCGTCGGCCTGTATCCAAAGAACGAGGAGCGCATCATCCGAACGCGCCTCGCACAGACATTCCGCTACATAGTTTCGCAACGCCTCATTCCGCGTGCGGACGGCAAGGGGCGTATCGCCGCCGTCGAGATACTCAAGTCGAACCCGCGTACCCGCGAGTACATCGAGCGGGGCGAGAGCGAAGGCAAAACGCTGCTTGACGCCATCCGTGACGGCGAGATCGACGGAATGCAGGATTTTGATTCGGTGATCCGGGGCATGATCGAGCGAGGCGAGATATCGATGGAAGACGGACTCTCGTTTGCGACAAATCAGAACAATCTGTTGCTCCAACTGCGCGGATTGTCATCGACCGAGGACTTTATCAACCAGGGCCAACCTGTACCGATGGTGAAACCGGCGATACCGCCTCCGCCGCCCGAAAATCCTGACTCGGTTTTGAATATGATCGAATAGTTGGTGAGAAAATATGATTATACGCTGCGATAACTGTTCAGTTTCATTACAGTTAGATGAGTCCAAGATACCGAGCGGGAATTTCACCGTCCGCTGTCCGCGCTGTCAGAACATGCTGCGCGTACAGAAAGATGCTTCGGGAAAAGGCCTCTCGACGGTACAGCAACTTCAGGCAAGCCAGCCCGCTCCGGCATCGCCGGACGGCAAGGCGGAGTTTGCCGCCAAGGAATCGGGGTTTCAGATCAACTCCGCCCTGAAATCGCTGATGAGTGCGCTTGCCTCCGAAAAAGGAGCTCTCGATAAGGACACTGAGGAATCAGCCAAACCGCGCCGGATCCTGCTTTGTCTCGGCGCTCGGCTCGACGAAACGGCGAAGATACTTGCCGACGCGGGCTACAAGGTATATATCGCTCAGACACCGGCACAGGCCAACGAACGGCTGCGGGACGGCAAGACCGAGATACTGATCTTCTCGCCGGACTTTGCCCCCGAACTTGGCGGTGCCGCGATCATCCAGCAAAAGGCCAACGCGATGTACTCGTCCGAGCGCCGGCGGCTTTATCTGGTCTCACTCGAGGACACAGGTGCGACGATGAGCGCCCACGACGCATTCCTTCGCAACCTCAATCTGGTCGTCAATACCAACGACCTGCCGCAGCTGCCGATGATCCTCAATCGGGCGATAAACGACTATAACGAGCTGTACAACTTTTTCAACAAGGCAAACGGCCTGATGCCGATCTGATCGCGATCACATCGCGGCGAGTTCGCACACCAGCACTTCGAGCTGCATTCTTGCCCCCTGCGGGCCGCTGCCGCCGATCGAAGTTTTGATCGCAAGGTCGGTCTCGGCGAGACGTGTCAGCACGCGTGTTAGTTGGGCCATATCGGCGCGCCTGGCGGCGGCCAAAAAGCTTTCCTGATCACTGTATCTGAGCTTCAAAACGCGAGCCACCTCACCACGGTCGGCTCCGCGCGTCATCAGATCTTTGGCCATGACGAGGCGGCGGTAATTGTATGAGATCAGCCCGAGTATCATCAGCGGCTCGGCACCATCGTCAAGTATCTTTTTCAAAACGGTCAACGCCCGTGTGCGGTTCTTGCTGACCAGATTGTCCGTGAGTTCGAAATTGGTCAGTTCGCGGGAGTTGGGAACAAGAGGCTCGATGAGCTCCATCGTTACACGACGCTCGGGAAGTGCGGCGGTCGAGAGTTTAGCGGCCTCATTTTCGACCCTTGCGGCATCATTGCCGACGAGTGCGATCAGGTGGCGGAGCGAACGTTCGTCGATCTCGGTTCCGGCGGCCTTGAA
>JAIBCA010000060.1 GCA_019694345.1 Pyrinomonadaceae bacterium
GGCAACTCGTCAAGAAATAACACTCCCAAATGTGCAAGCGACACTTCGCCGGGCTTGGGTATCGAACCGCCGCCGATGAGGCCCGCTTGACTTACGGTATGATGGGGCGATTTGAATGGACGGTCCGTCACGAGGCCTGACTTGCCGGTCAATCCTGCTACCGAGTGGATCTTTGTTATCTCCAAAGCTTCCTCAAACTCGAGCGGCGGCAATATCGTCGGCAGGCGCTTTGCGAGCATTGTCTTGCCCGACCCCGGCGGTCCGATAAAGAGGATGTTGTGCCCGCCGGCGCTCGCGACCTCGAGAGCCCGTTTGGCGGTCTGCTGCCCGCGCACCTCTGAGAAATCGACGTGATACTGGTTTTCGCGTTTGTGGAGTTCGGCCAGGTCGAGCTTTAGTGGCCGGATCGCGGGTTCGCGGGCGGCATCGAGGGCGATCACGACTCCTGCCGCCTCGCGCAGATCCCTGATGGGAAAAACATTTACGCCATTCACGACGGCCGCTTCGGTCGCGTTCTCCTCCGGAACAAGCAGATTGACGACCCCATTTTGGCGGGCGGCAAGTGCGATCGACAGCGCTCCGCGCACCGGACGCACACGGCCATCGAGTGACAACTCGCCGACGCTCATCGTCCGATCGATGCTTTGACCGTTAGTCAGGTCCCCGTTTGCTCCGAGAATGCCAAGGGCGATGGGCAGGTCGAAACTCGCTCCTTCCTTGCGAACGTCCGCCGGAGCGAGGTTGACGGTCGCCTTGTCGAACGGAAAATGATATCCGCTGTTACCGATAGCGGCCCTGATCCTTTCACGCGATTCGCGGACGGCCGTGTCGGGCAGCCCGACAATGGTGACACCGGGCGTCTGGTCGCCGTCACTGGTCGCCGGACGAAGATTTACCTCGATATCGACGATCAGAGCATCGATACCGTAGACCGCGGCAGATTGCGTCAAAAAGAGCATATGGCCTGTGCGTCAACTGTTTGTAAAGCACGCAGATTTTAACGCATTTAAGGCTCAATTGACAAAATCCTGCTAGATCTCCGCTCTCAGAAAGAATAGGTCGCCGCCAGGTTTACGTGATTGGCGTGCTGCCGTCCGCGGATCATATACGTGGTCCAGAACCCGCGATACTCAATTCCGAACGAAAATTGCGGCGTGAATTTGTAGATCATTTCACCGGCGACGGTCATATTCCTTAGCCGCCAGTCCCGACTCGCTACGCTGGTCAGATCGCTGTTCTTCGGGTCGTCAATACCGATAGTACCGTAAATTCCCAAACGGTCCTTCAAGACCGGCGGAATGAAACTCATTTGGGTCCAGCCGCCGCGGCTTCCGATCGCACGAATGCCGCCCGCAGTAGATGCGACTCCCTGTCTGAACGCAAAGTCGGAGTTGTAGCTCTGAAAGATGCCGCCCTGGAATCCCCCAAGACTGCGGCCAAAGAAAGCTTCGCCGGAGATGCCGACGCGTTTGGAAAGGGGCAGATTCCAGTCGACCGCAACTCCAACCGAATCGATATCGTTACGCAGGTTATTTGAGCCGGTAAAGATCGCGGAGCGTCCATAATGGCCCGAGATGCCAACAGAACCGGGCTTTTTGCTATTGAATAGATTCTTGCCGGCGAAGGCGATCCTGCTCTGCAGATACGGCACACGCGATGCTGAACCGCTCGTCGGTTGCAGGAAAAAGGCTGCATTGGTCGCAAAATCACCGGTCTGCGGTGCGAGTACCGCCCCCTGCCAAGTGACATTCGGCGACAGTTTTCGTTCGACCTTTATCTGAGGAAGCCGTGACCAGAGATTGCCCGATGCCGCCATCTGCGGGATCGCCGCTGCCGCAAGCGATGTCGGATTAACTGGGGCAAAAACCATCCAGTCCTGTCCGACGGTCACCGATGTTTTTTCCCAATCGAGTCGCGCATTTGCCAGCCTGAGGCGAAAAACGCCAAAGTTCTCTCCTATCGCAACCGACGGGAATCCACCAAAGAAATCTCCTTCGAAGATCGCTGAAAGCCTGGCTTTTCCTACCTTGGCACCCTCCAGGCGAATGCCGAGCCTCGTCTGCCGAACACTGGCGCTGACATTGCCGCTGCCGCTCGTGGTGGCAAATAGCGGCACGTCCGCATTATTTGTTCCGCCGCTGTTTCCGAATGCGTTTAAATAGAGCGTTCCGTACGGTGTCAACCTGGCCGAACCGACGTCGATACCGAGGTCCTTTTTCGCCGGAGCGGCCGGAGTTGCCTGACCTGCCTCGGCCTTTTGCGTAACTGCCGGTTGCGGTTCGGCTTTTGCCGTCAACACTTTTCCAGGTGATGAGTTCTGAGCGACCAGTCCTTTGAGCTCCGCCAGTTCACGACGCATCGCCTCGACTTCCTGTTCGAGCACCTTAACGCGGGTTCGGACCTCGGCGTCAGTCGGGGTCGGAGACGGTACCGCAATTTGGGCGGCCGTCACCGTAACCGCAGCCATTATTATCAATAAGAATATTCCCGATCGTCTGAGTTCGCTGCACATTTTGTTTGTATTACAAGCGGTACGCTAATTTGGCGACGCCTATTCTGCCGGAGCCTTTGCCGGCTGTGTTTGAAATGGATGCACGGGCTTGAATCCGCTCAGACTCATCAACCCGAATCTTGAAAAATTAATGGACTCGCCGAGGATACGTGTCGATTCCTGCGGGGCATGAAATCCCATCGAGTTCTCGGCTTCGATAAAGTCCAGATAAAACTGCGCTTTTCTTTGATAGTCACGTGCAGCAGCCAGGTCGGCGTCGGTCTTTCCGGCCTCCTTGGCGGCCTTTATCTGAGCGATCAGGTCCATCAGGGCGTCCATCGCGAGATTGCGCAACTCATATGTTCGGGTCTGGATCGTCTCGGCCCTCGCTTTCATTTCATCGGCGTCGGCCTTGTGACACGCCTGACAGGATTGCGCGATATTCAGCAACGGGCTCCGGACCCAATGATCCGTTATCTTTGTCGGCCCGGCAGTCTTCGGCATGTGACAATCGGCGCACGACACGCCTGCCCGGCCATGAGAACCCTGATTGAACATTTCAAATTCAGGATGCTGTGCTTTTAGCACCTCTGCACCGGTCTCTTTGTGTACCCAATCTTTGTGTTTAACGTCGTCGTAATAGGCAAGAATATTATCGACTTTCAGGCCGTTGCTCCACGGAAACGTGAGCGTCTTGCCCTCACCTTTGAAGTAGTATTCGACGTGGCACTGTCCGCATACGAACGAGCGCATTTCGTTGCGCGTCGCGTCTCGGTTCACATCGTAATCTTTTATTCCCTGCGACGCCTTAAAGGCCGCGATCCCGATCATGAACGCCGGCTTTGTGACCCGCAGTTTCATCGTTTTGGAATCATGGCAGTCGATGCACGATACCGGGTGGCTCACTTCTTTTCGTGCCTCGGCGAACGGCATCTTATTCAATGCGTCAAATCCCTTAATGAGATCACCCTCGCCCAATCGTTTGTAAGTCAAATAGGTCGAAGCATGGCAGTTGATACACGATCCGGGCTGTTTAACGACCGCCTGGCGGCCGGTGAACGTCTGATCGTCGAGCATATAGGCATGTCCTCGCTCCTCGCGAAAATCGACCGAAAAGGCATATCCCTTCCACATCGTTACCAGTCGCGGATCTTCCTCTAGTCGCGATTGCGCCACGACGGACCGCGGGTCAGATTCTTTCGGGGTGACCTGGATCGCTTCGCTGCCGCCAAACCGAGTACGCTTCTGGTCGACCGTCTTTTTAAAGAGCTCGTAATGCAGCGGAAATCTCTTTCCCCATACCGCCGCGTCGTCCGTTTCGTCGGATTGCGCCGAGTCATTCCGTCCTGGTTTCTTTATCTCGGCCTTTGTCTCAATGGCATTCTCTTTGGCCTGCGGACCGTCGCTGATCTTGCTTTGGACGGCGTCGGGCCGTAAACCTGCGCCGAAAATGACCGCGGCGGCCATTGCGAAGATCGTGAGGATCGATAATCTTGCGATGCGAGGACTGGATTTGTAAGATCTTGATTTACACGTGGTTATCTGTCTCTTCATTTATGCCTCCGGTGATCAAGCGACCATCAGGACGAATATCCGGCCCGATATTCAGAACTTTCAGGACATTGACCAATTCGATCTTACGGTGGTCTGGACGAGCAGAATATGATTTGGGTCATATTCTGCTCACAAACAATCAACTCGGCCTTTCGCAGCCTTTTCTGGTGTAATACCACCAGTTGATGGCTGTCGCGAAAACAAAGAACACTGTGATCGCATAAAAGAACGGTAATGGGTTGCCCCAGGCGGACGTGACGCTTCCGATCGATACCGAAAAGATGAACGGGCCGTACGCGGCGACCGCGGCGGTCCAACCGATAACGCCCGCCGCCTGTCGCGGATTGGCACCGAAAATGATCGGATACTGGCGAAAAGTGCCCGCGTTCCCGACACCGGTGAAGAAGAACAGTGCCAGGATGCAGCCCACGAACATCGGGAACTGGTCGATCGAATCCGGCGTAAAGAGCCCGAGAGCGAACATCGCCATGTAAATGGCGATCTTGGCCAATCCGCAAGCCTGCGTGAGCACCGCCCCGCCGACCCTATCAGCCACAAATCCGAAAATTACCCTGCTTGCGGAACCGATCAATGGTCCGTAAAAGGCATAGACCAGCGGATCGGGAGCATTTGGAAATTTGCCGTAGAGACCGCCGATCAGCAACGGAAACACTGCGGACAGCCCCGAAAAGCCGCCAAACGTCATCAAATATGTGATCGTACAGAACCAGGTATGTTTGTCCTTGAATATATCGAGCTGCTCGCGAAACGAAGCCTTTATCGGGACACTTCGAAGCAGAAACCACGCTAACCCGGCAAAAAGTACCAAGAGCGGCACATATACAAAAGCCGCGTTTTGCAGCCAGATCTGACTCGATCCGATTATCTGTTTTGTCTGCGGATCGATCTTGTTGAGGGTTTGCGGTGCCCCCACCATTGCAAGTGTAATTATGAAAGGAGTCACAAACTGTGCAAGGCTGACGCCAAAATTCCCGATCCCGGCCTGGATCCCCATGGCTGTGCCCTGCAAACGCTTTGGGAAAAACAAGCTCGTGCTCGGCATATATGACGAAAAATCGCCGCCGCCAAAGCCGGCCGTTAACGCCAGGACCAAAAACACCCAATATGGCGTATTCGGGTCCATCACCGCCAGGCCGATGCCGATGCAAGGGATGAGTTTGAGTAATGTCGCCGCCGTGACCATGTATCGAGTCCCGACAATAGGCAACAGGAAAGTGTGAACGATCCGGAGCGTTCCGCCGGCAAGTCCGGGCATCGCAGCCAGCCAAAATAGTTGATTCGGCGTGAACTTAAATCCGATCCCGGGCATTCTGACAACGATCGAGCTCATCATGAACCAGGTCGCGAACGACAGGGTCAGTGTCGCGGTCGTAACGACCAGGGTTTTCCAGGCGACCTTGCTTCCTTCCGCTGCCCAGAAATCCTCATCTTCGGGCGTCCATTTCGTTAACCAAGTCGTCATGACATATCTCCTTTACATCACCGGGAAAGGTCCCGGCTATTTATCCAGTTTCTTCATCAATGCCGGTTGTTCTCTGTGCATCATCTTTTGCACGACGCGATGCATCCAGATCAGGCAGACCGCGGACAGTAGAAACATGAACATCCACGAACTCGTCCACAGTCCCGTTCCATCCAGCAGATAACCGAAAATGATCGGACTGATAAATCCGCCGAGACCGCCGAGCACGCCGACCATGCCGCCGACCACCCCGACCTCTTCGGGAAAGTACTCAGGAATATGCTTGTAAACTGCCGCCTTACCGATACCCCAAACGACCCCGAGCGTCATCACGAGCAGGGCGAATATCCAGACGTTTGCCTGAAAATAAATTCGGGTTATCCCTTTTGCCACCAGTTCCTTGCGTTTGACCGACTGCCCAACCTGAACCACGCTTTCCTGCCAGCTTTCTATTGTTGGGAGGATAACGATCGCGTCGTCCGCGACTGTGGCCGGTGTCTCGCGGGCTTTGATCGGATATTGGCGATCGCCGATCGTCACCGACGACTCCGAAACAGAAGTAACGACACCGTCGCGGTCGGCAGCGACCCCCTTACCCGGAGATGTGATCTCCATTTTCGGCACGATGAGCAGGAATGAGATCAGAAGCGAGGACCCGAGTACCCAATACATCACCTTTCGTCCGCCGAAACGATCGCTCATCCAACCGCCCAACGCTCGAATGACCCCGGACGGAAAACTAAAAAGTGCGGCTAAAAAGCCAGCCATCACCAGCGGCAGATAATATACATTGACAAAATACGGGACGAGCCACTGAGAAAAGGCTACAAAACAGCCAAATACCAAAAAGTAATACAATCCAAACCGCCAAACCCGTATGTCCTTTAACGGTTCGAGTTGCTGAGCGACGGTCTTGACTGACGATCTCGGCTTCTTGTTGGTCGTCGCGGCAAAGAATACAACGCCCATTACGACCAATGCGACCGAGTAAACTATTGGCAGCGTCCGCCACCCTTCGATGTTCTGTCCGTGATCCGTAAATCTATCGAGAAGTGTCGGCGCAATGAGCGTGGTCAATGCCGAACCGGCGTTGCCGGCGCCGAAGATCCCCAAAGCTAGGCCTTGCCGGTTTTTTGGAAACCATACTGACGTGTAAGCGATGCCGATAGAGAAACTGACACCGACCAACCCGAACCCGAAACTGCACAGCGCAAATGTCCAGTAGGAATTGACCTGGGAGAGTAGGAACATCGGCAAAGCACAAAACACCAGCAATGCGGTGAAAACGGGCCGTCCGCCGAATTTATCGGTGAGTACACCGGCCGGCAGGCGAAAGATCGAGCCGGTCAGTACTGGTATTCCTAGCAGCCAACCTATTTCTGAGGCCGACCAGTTGAAGACCTGATTTACCGTAAGGTGCGTGACCAGCACGCCGTTCAGCATCCAGGCCGCGAAGCACACTGTGAACGCCAGCGTGTTCATCAGGAGCATTCGATTTGCTCCTTTGGGGGTTGTTATCTCCATTGTAACTTGTGACTTTCAGCCAAGTTGCACCGGGCATTGATCGATAAAGACCATGCCGGGCAATAAAAAAACTATCGTCGCGATGCACCGGGCCGGGCCGAAGGTTTCCACCAGACGATCAAACTCAATGCGATCGCCCAGCATAGGAGCGAGGCGATAACGAGCGGCCAAAGCTGCTTATGCTCGTTCGCAAGAGCAGATTCTATTGCGGCCGACAATATCCACATTTGAGCCAGATTTATCATGATCAGCAGAACGACCTTTGCCTGCCAAACAGCCGTGCGTCCGCGCGTCTGGGGCCTTGATCCGATCTGTTTATTTGCCGTCGTCTTGTGTCGCATCTCAGCTTTCATTGCCTCTCACCTTTCTGCCGGTGGCAAAGACCTCACCGTTATGTATCTCAAGTTCGATCAGGTCGAGGGGACGCGGCGGCGGGCCGTAGAGCACTGCTCCCGTACGAGCGTCAAATCCGCCTT
>JAIBCA010000073.1 GCA_019694345.1 Pyrinomonadaceae bacterium
GCACGCACGCTGGTCGTCGAGGCCGAGGTCTCGAACGGCGAAGGCCTCCTCAAACCCGGCCAATTCGCCACCGTCCGGATCACGCAGTCAAAGCCCGAGAACGCCGTGATGATCCCCGCTTCGGCCGTCAGGACCGAGGGCGAATCGCACAAAGTATTTGTCATCAAGGATGGTGTCGCCCATGAGCACATCGTCCAGCTCGGCTTGCTCGAGAACGGGCTGATACAGATCAAGACCGGTGTTGCCGAGGGCGACCTGGTCGCCAACAGCAATATCAACACGCTTTTTGACGGTGTCGCCGTGAGGCAGACCAACTAGTTGATCCAAAAGAGGTTTTACGTATGCAGTGGCTGGCTGAAGTTTGTGTAAAGCGACCGGTATTCGCGACGATGCTCATATTGTCGCTGGTCGTGGTCGGGGCATTTTCGTTCTTTAGTCTGGGCGTCGATCTCTTTCCGAAGATCGATTTTCCGACCATCACGATCACGGTCGTCAATCCGGGCGCGTCGCCGCAGGAGATCGAGACCGAGATCACCGAAAAGGTCGAGGAGGCCGTCAATACCATCAGCGGCATCGACGAACTCCGTTCGAGTTCGGTCGAGGGCATCTCGCAGGTGTTTGTCCAATTCGTACTCGAAAAGGACGTCAATATCGCGGCTCAGGAGGTCGAAAATCGTGTCCAGACGGTGATCCCCAATCTACCCGAGACCGCCAAACAGCCGGCCGTACAGAAACTCGACACCGATGCCGCTCCGGTCCTGCGCATTTCGGTCTCGGCACCCAAATCGCTCCGCGACGTGACCGAGGTCGCCCGAAAGCAGATCAAGGAACGCATCGAGTCGATCAACGGCGTTGGACAGATCACCATCATCGGCGGCCGCGAACGCCAGATCAATGTCTGGGTCGATCCCGACAAGATGCGTTCGTACAACGTTACGCCGGCCGAGGTCTCAGGCGCGCTGCGGATCCAGAATATGGAATTTCCGAGCGGCCGCCTCGACGAGGGGCAAAAAGAGACCAGCGTCCGCACCGTCGGCAAGATCAAGACGCCCGAGGAGTTCAACGAGGTCGTCGTCGCGACCCGCGGCAATTATCAGGTCAAGGTCAAAGACCTCGGTTACGTCGAGGACGGCGCCGAGGAAACGCGTTCGGAGGCCCGTCTGAACGGCGTGCCGGCGGTGACACTGATCGTTTCGAAACAGTCCGGCCAGAATACTGTCGCTGTTTCGCGTGAGATCAAGTCGCGCCTCGCCGAGATCGAAAAGACCTTGCCGCCCGGATTTCAAATGCGTGTCATTGGCGATAACTCGGTCTTTATCGAAAATTCGCTCCACGCCATCGAAGAGCACCTGATCGTCGGCTCGATACTCGCGGCTATCGTCGTTTTCTTATTCCTTTGGAGCTTCAGATCGACAGTCATCGCCGGCCTCGCGATCCCAACCTCGATCATCGCGACCTTTGCGCTGATGTACGCGATGGGCTATACGCTCAACTCGATCACGATGCTCAGCCTCACGCTAATGGTCGGTATCGTCATCGACGACGCGATCGTCGTGCTTGAGAACATATATCGTTTTGTCGAAGAAAAGGGCATGAGTCCGCACCAGGCCGCCATCGAAGGCACTCGCGAGATCGGGCTCGCGGTTTTGGCGACAACGCTGTCGCTAATGGCGGTGTTTGTTCCGATCGGATTTATGCAGGGCATCGTCGGACGGTTTATGTCGAGCTTTGGCCTGACGGCGTCATTTGCCGTGCTTGTCTCGCTGATCGTCTCGTTCTCGCTGACTCCGATGCTTGCTGCCCGTCTTATCAAACGCAAAAAAGAAGAGCCGGCCGACCTTTCAGACGACATCAGCGGCGACGGGATGCTCGAACACAAACCCGCCACGGACAGTCATTACACCGGCTGGTTCAGCGTTGTCGATAGGTTTTACACGTCGATGCTGCGATTCTCGATGGCACACCGCTGGGTCATAGTGCTCGTCTGTTTGCTGGTATTCGTCAGCATCGTGCCGCTGTTCATGTTCGTCGGCAAGAACTTTTTGCCGGTTGACGACCAATCGCAGTTTGAGATCTCGGTACGCGCTCCCGAGGGGTCGAGCATCGGCGCGACGTCACAGCTTTTCGAACGCATCGCCTCTGAGATCCGCAAGATGCCCGGCGTAACCGACACGCTCTCGACCGTCGGCGGCGGACAGCAGCAGGTTGTCAACGCCGGCACCATCTACGTCAAACTCGCTGATATCAAGGACCGCACCAAAACGCAGGAAATGATGATGGACGACGCCCGTAAGCTGCTCAAGGATTTCCCGCCTGAGCTCCGCACCGGCGTTCAACAGGTGCAGGCGTTTTCCGGCGGCGGGTTCAGGAACGCGAACGTTCAGTTTCTGATCGCCGGTCCTGACCTGAAAAAGCTCGAAGAATATTCGGCCAAGATCCTGGAAAAGATGCGGTCGATCCCCGATGCGGTGGACGTCGATTCGACGCTCATCTCGGGCAAACCCGAATTGCAGCTGCAGATAGATCGCGACACGGCAGCCGACCTCGGCGTCCGCGTCGGCGACATCTCACAGGCTCTCAATACGCTCGTCGCCGGCCAGGAAGCCACGACATTCAACGCCGGTAACGACCAATACGAGGTCCGCGTGCGTGCCATCAACCCGTTCAGAACCAGCGTCGAGGGACTTCGCCGGATGATCGTGCCGTCGTCAAAGGTCGGCTGGGTCACGCTCGACCGCGTCGTCAAGACCTCGGCCGGAACCGGGCCAAGTTCTGTCGACCGCACCAATCGCCAGCGTCAGGTGACGCTGCTCGCGAATACGCGTCCGGGCGGTTCGGCGGCCAGCATCACGTCGGCCATCGACAGTTATGTCAAAGAGCTAAATCTGCCGTCGACCTACCGCACGGGCTATGTTGGCCAGTCTAAGGAGATGGGCAAGGCCGGTTTTTACTTTTTGCTCGCCTTCGCCCTGTCGTTCATCTTTATGTACATCGTCCTGGCCGCGCAGTTCGAATCGTTCATTCACCCGGTAACGATCCTTCTGACGCTGCCGCTGTCGATACCGTTCGGCATCTTTAGCCTGCTCGCGCTCGGACAGACGGTCAACATCTTTTCGGGCCTTGGACTGCTATTGCTGTTCGGCGTCGTCAAGAAGAACGCCATTTTGCAGATCGATCATACAAACACGTTGCGTTCGCATGGAATGGGGCGGTACGAAGCGATCATTCAGGCCAATCGCGACCGCCTGCGGCCGATCCTTATGACGACGATCGCGCTCGTCGCCGGTATGATCCCGCTCGTCGTTTCAACCGGGGCCGGCTCAGGCACCAACCGCTCGATCGGCGTTTTGGTGGTCGGCGGCCAGAGTCTCTGTCTGCTGCTGACGCTGCTGGCGGTGCCGGTGTTCTATTCGATATTCGACGACCTTGCGGAGCTTCGAATTTTTCGTTACATGACGCGGTTCTCTGAGTGGCTCTTTGGCGGTATCAAGCGCCGTATCGCGGGAGCTACCAGCGGGATCATTGGCAAATGAAAATGTTCGGTACCAATGACAGCCCGGGCATATACGCCCCGCCGCCGCTTGTTTACGCGAGCGGATTGATCGCCGGCGGCGTGCTGACCTGGCTTTATCCGATCGCCGCTCCGGCGGCCGCGGTCCGGATCGTGATCGGCGGTGGGTTGATCGCAGTTGGTTTGACAGTGCTTTTGTCGGTGTACATCGCGATGCGGCGGGCGAAGACGAATATCGAGCCCTGGCGGCCGACGACGACCGTCATCGAGAGCGGCTTTTACGCATATTCTCGAAACCCAATATACGTCGCGATGGCGCTCGTCTATTTTGGCATAGCGGCGCTTTTTGGACTGATCTGGAGCCTTTTATTTTTACCGGCTTGTTTGGTTTTTATTCATTTTTTTCAGATTTTGCCCGAAGAGAGATATCTCGAGGCAAAGTTCGGCAGCAGTTATATCGCTTATAGGTCGCGTGTCAGGCGTTGGATCTAACGAGTTTTTATGAATAGGCAAATACTGACCTTTGTCATACTGATCTTATCTGCGACAGTGGCCTTTTCGCAGACCGCGACACCGACTCCGGCCGGTGGCGATGTCCAGAATGTCGCACCGGAGGATCTGAAGGGCGTGCCTTCGATCGCGCCCGATTATCGTTCGGATGAGCGCTCTCTCCCCGACCTCGGCCGTGTCGGCGTCGATATGACACAACAAAGGACGCTTACCCTCCGCGAAACGATCGAGCTCGCACTCAGCAACAACCGCGATATCGAGGTTTCGCGCAAGACCGTTCGCATGGCCGAGTTCGACCTGCAATCGACGCGCGGATTCTTTCAGCCGCGTCTAAGCGGGCAGGCCTATTACGATCACACGACGACACCCAACGTCAGTATTTTCAGCAATAATCAAAAGACAAATCAGGGCACGCTGCTCGGCAATGCCGCCCTGCAGGCATTTGCTCCCAAGTACGGCACGGTCTTTACCGGATCGTTCAACAATTCGCGTGTTACGACCGACAACCCGATCTCAATACTCAGTCCGCAGTACACTTCGACGATGGCGTTTGCCCTGACCCAGCCGCTTTTCCGCGGCCGCAAGATCGACGCCGCCCGCCGAAGCATCGAGATATTCAAGAAAAATCTCTCGCTGACCGACACTCAGTTTCGCCAGCGTTCGATCGAGATCGTCGCCGGCGCCGAAAAGGCGTATTGGGACCTCGCCTTTGCACTGCGAAATCTGCAGGTCCAGCGTGACAGCGTCCGTGACGCCAAGAGCCAGCTCGAGCACAACCGCCGCCTCGTTGACGAGGGCCAACTCGCGCCGATCGACATCGTCGCCGCCGAAACGCAAGTCGCCAATTTCGAACAGGCCGTTTATGACGCGCTCAATGTGGTAAATCAGGCCGAAAATGCGCTCAAGAATCTGATCTCGCCCAATCGCGGTGATCGCCTCTGGTCCGAGGCTCTGACACCGATCGATACGGTCGAACTCGAAGCACCCCGCACCACGCTGTCCGAGGCGATGGACATGGCTCTCAACAATCGCCCCGAGCTCGAGATGAACCGAGCCCAGCGTGAGATCAACGCCATCGACCAAAGGCTCTATCATGACCAGAAACGGCCGCAGATCGACCTCATCGCCAGCTATTCGTCGTCGGGTGTCGGCGGCCGCCAAAATCCGGATTTCAGCCCGACTTTTCCGACGCCTTGCTCGACCGCGCCGACGTCGCCGGCATGTGCCCAACAGCAGGCAAATCTCGCTCTACTGACCGGCAACCCGCTCAGCGGCATTTTTGCCAATCGCTATCCGACATTCCGCATTGGCGTCCAGTTCAATCTGCCTCTCTTCGGTGACAAAACGGCGGGCGCGATGCTCGGCAAGTCAAAGGTCGAGGCCGAACGCATCGAAACTCAACGCGAGCAGATCGAACAGGTCGTTCAGGTCGAGGTCCGAAATGCGTTGCAGGCGATCCGCACATCCGAGGCGAGGCTCAGGGCCGCGGCCGTGGCCCGCGAAAATTCGGCCAAGCAATACGATTCCGAACAGCGAAAGCTCGACGCCGGACAATCCGACGTTTACAAGGTGCTGGAGCGGCAGACCGCTCTCGCGGCCGCCCGCAGCAATGAGCTCCGGGCCCGAACCGAGCTGAATAAGGCGATCGCCGAGCTCGAACGCGCCACCGGCAACTCGCTCAAGGCAAAGAATATCGAACCGAAATAATATATGAAGGCCGTCTTTATTGACGATTTTTCGACCGGCCGCGGACTGTCGCTGACCGAGACCGCCGACCCTAGGCCACCGGCGGGCACCGAGGTATTGGTGCGGGTCCGGGCCGCGGGCCTCAATCGCGCCGACCTTTTGCAGGCCAAAGGGCTGTATCCTCCGCCGGCCGGCGTTTCGCCAAATATCCCCGGCCTCGAATTTGCCGGTGAGGTCGCGGCGATTGGCGACAGGGTGGCAGAGTGGCGGGCCGGCGACCGCGTTTTCGGCATCACCGCCGGCGAGGCGCAGGCCGAATACCTTTTGATCGACGAGCGCCATCTCGCCCAGATCCCCGAACGGCTCTCGTTCACCGAAGCGGCGGCCGTCCCCGAGGCGTTCATCACGGCATTCGACGCCGTCGCCACTCAGGCCGGACTCTCCGAAGGCGAAACGCTGCTAATTCACGCGGTAGGCTCAGGTGTCGGCCTCGCCGCACTCCAGATCGGGAGGTCACTTGGTGCACGTGTCGTCGGCACCTCGCGAACCGGTGGCAAGATCGCCGCTTGCCGCGAATTCGGTCTCGATGCCGGCATCGTTGCTGCTGAACCCATTTTTGCCGCGGCGGTGGTTGAAGCGTCCGAAGGGCGCGGAGCCGACGTCGTCCTCGACCTCGTCGGCGGAGCCTATTTCCCTGAAGATCTGCGATGTCTTGCGCCAAAAGGCCGCATCATGCTGGTCGGACTGACCTCCGGCCGCAAGGCCGAGGCCGACCTTGGGCTGATACTGCAAAAGCGTGCGACCATACGCGGGACGGTGCTCCGCGGCCGCTCGTTCGACGAAAAGTGCGGCGTCATTCGAAGCTTTCGCGACCAGATCGTGCCGCTGCTTGCCGATGGCACACTAATGCCCGTCATCGACCGTGTTTTCGCGGCAGCCGACGTCCTCGCGGCGTACGATCATCTGGCTTCGAATGAGAGTTTCGGTAAGGTAGTGCTTGAGTTTTAGTCCTGTTTGAGCCGGCGTGCCGCTTCGTCCGTAAGGATGCACAGCCCGGCTACGCCCTGCGTAGCGAGTTCGTTGATCATAAAAACGGCCTGCGCGTAAGTGACCCGTGACACCTCGATCCGCTCGAATGAGACAACAGCCCACATCGGGCGTTCAAGTTCGCTCGTGACGGCGGTGGCGTTTTGCGGGGCGGCTTCAAGCTTTGTCCCGGACGTTTGATCCTGCTCGGTTTCAGCCGCCGGAGCTTGGCTGACGATGTCGCGTTCGAATCGCTCGGCCACCGCCTGCAGATCGGGCTCGAGCAGCGACCGCATCTCAAATATCTTATCGACCGCCGCCGGTTCCTGCCGCTTTCGCAACAGATCGACTCCCGACCGCATTTCCTGAATTCGCATAAACCCCCGCTTTTCTCGTACCTTATCACACGCCCGCCGGCGATGTAAACAGTTTTCCTGCCGCCCCGGATCGGCTCTAGCTTTGTCGCTGATTCGCGCGTCCGCCGGGGTCACACTTCGCCGATCACGATTCTCGGATCACTTTTGATCGATCATCATACCGCATTCGCCATTTCGATACCTATCCCATCTGCTATCATAGAAATTGATGTTGTACCGAGAGTCGATCTTTATTACGGGGTTTCCGGGGTTTATCGCAGGGCGGCTGGTGGCGCGGCTCGCGCGGTCTGAAACGCAGTTTTA
>JAIBCA010000071.1 GCA_019694345.1 Pyrinomonadaceae bacterium
TATTTCATCCGCAATGGTCCTCGTTAAAATGTCGAAATCACCGTCATCAACCTGTACGAGCGTTTACGGGAAATGTTTCCGCTTACCAGCCCCAAGTCCCGGCGCCGCCCTTGAACGGCCCGACGATGTCTGACGTTATCCATCCGCCGTAAAAGTCACCTGGCTGAGCGACGGCGAGCTCGCCATCGACGTAGCACGCGTCCATTTTCGACGGATAAAATGCGACGTAATTTGCGATCGGTAAGAACGCGCGGGGAGGCTTTGCGTAAAACCATGCCGCTTTCGAGACGGTTCGCTCGCCGACGACGAGGTCGTAATAGCCGGCATGCCCTTTCCACTCGCAAAAGCTCGACCCGCTCGCTCTCGTCAGCAATTCCATCCTGACATCGGCCGGCGGCAGATAGTAAACCGGCGGATGACTCGTCTCGAGTACGCGGTAAGCGCCGTTCGTCGAGGCGATCACCTCGCCCGCACACTCGATGCGGATCTGTCTGGATGTCGGTTCGAGCCTGGGCGGCCGCGGGTAATCCCACACGGATTCCTGACCGGGTTTTGGCTCAATTCGCTCCATAGTTCGCCTAAAAGAGTTCGTCAAGAGCCTGCTCGAGATTCCTGACGCCGACGACGCGGATGCCGAGCAGCTTTTCCAGGCCCTTTTTGTTTGATTCCGGCAATATCAGTTTCTTGAAACCGAGTGTCTGGGCCTCGCGCGCCCGTGCCTGTGCCTGGAGCACGCCGCGAACCTCGCCGGTCAGGCCGACCTCGCCGAAAACAGCGGTCTCGGGCGGAACCTGCAGATTGCGAAAGCTCGACGCGATCGAGGCGATGATCCCGAGGTCGGCGGCTGGCTCGTCGATCTCCATTCCGCCGGCAACGTTGATAAAGACGTCGTCCGAGGCGAGCTGAAATCCGAGTTGCCGTTCCATCACCGCGATCAGCAAGCTTGTGCGGTTATGATCAAACCCTTGGGTCATCCGCCGCCCGGTGCCAAATTTACCGCCCGCTACGAGAGCCTGTACCTCGACGAGCATCGGCCGCGTGCCTTCCATACAGACGGTGACGACCGAGCCGGTGGCGTTCTCGGGGCGTTCCTGCAGAAAAAGCTCGGACGGATTACCGACCGCGATCAGGCCCGCGTTGGTCATCTCAAAAACGCCGATCTCGTTGGCGGCACCAAAACGGTTTTTCGTCGCGCGGATGATGCGGTGATTGTGGTGACGATCGCCTTCGAAATAGAGAACGGTATCGACGATGTGCTCGAGCGTCTTCGGTCCGGCGATCGAGCCTTCCTTGGTGACGTGGCCGGTCAGGAAGACCGGCGTGCCGGTCTGTTTGGCAAACATCATGAACTGTGCCGCCACGTCGCGCACCTGCGAGACACTGCCCGGAGCCGATTCGATCTTGTCGCTGAAGACCGTCTGGATCGAATCGACGATGACAAGATCCGGCCTGAGCTTGTCGGTCTCGGCCATTATCGCCTGCAGATTGGTCTCAGGCAGCAGAAAGAGGTTCTCGGCCTCAACGCCGAGGCGTTCGCCGCGCATCTTGATCTGCCGCTCGGACTCCTCGCCCGATACGTACAGCACCTTTGCCCCGCCGCGGCTCAGGCGGTCGGCCATCTGGATGACGATCGTCGATTTGCCGATGCCCGGCGCACCGCCGATCAGCACGAGCGAACCGGCCACGATGCCGCCGCCGAGGACGCGGTCGAGCTCGTCAATGCCCGAGAGCGTGCGTGACTCGTCCTGAGATTCGATCGTGCCGTAAGCGATCGGCGATGTCTGGCGATACTGCGAAACGTAATTGTGCCTTGTGTCCGCCGACGGGGCGGGCCTGAAACGCTCCTCGACCAGGGTGTTCCATTCCTGACAGTCCGGACATTGCCCGAGCCATTTGCGGGATTGGCCGCCGCAGCTCTGACACACAAAAATTGTTGTCGGTCGTTTCGCCATTTGATCTTTCAAGCTAGGATACAACAGCCCGCTTTACTAAACTAACCCGCCCTCCCAACGATCATCCGTTGTCCGTCACGCGTTCGAGGCCGGCAACTCGATACTTTTTGGTCGGAAACTATTTCGGAAAAAGAGCCGTTCCTGCCTGAGCATTCCGCTTGTTCCAAATTACCCGTGAACAGCTTTGTGCCGGTAAAGCGTCTTCGGGTGCCGCGTTGGATCATGGAGTTTATATCCTTGGAAAACGTGATCATTTTCGTCCTTTTGGCGGTAAATTCACGCGTTTTGTGCGGGACAAGAAAACGTCACAGTATCTGATAAACGTTGTTCCATCAACACTTTACAGCGGTTCCGGCGCAAGGTTTGTCCCAGTTGTCCCAGCTTGTCCCACGCCTTGCCTGGGACAAATAACTGCCCTATTATCAGCATTTACAGCCATTTGTGCCTCGATTTTCGCGACTTTTTAACAAAAACTTACATTGTCTTACAGCAAGGGGCAAACTAACCATTTCGGCCAAATAAGTGTCCGTGATCGAATGTGTCAGCTATGATACATTGTATCACGGTTTTTGGGTCTTGTCGCAAACATTTTGGTCCGCGATACCCGAATGACAACGCATCCGTGCGGTCATTTAGGGTACGGCGACGACGAGGCGTAGCCGTCGCCGCTCGGCGAAAGGGCGATGGATCGGGGATCGTAAATCGGGAATCGGAAATCGGGAACGGACGAGGAGATCGGGCGGCCGCAAAAAAGGCTGCCTGGAGATATTTCCGGCAGCCGTTTCAAATATGGTGTTCGGCCCAAAGGGCTTAGGCTTCGCGCGGGTCTTGCCGAATCACGTACAGCGAATATTCGGTGCCCGGTTTTTTAGGCGGCGGATTGTCTCGCGGCGGCGGCTTGGGCTGCGGGTTGACTACCGGCGGCGGATCTTTCGGCGGCGGCTTTTTCTGATCGTCGTTCTTTTGTGCGGCAGCCGCGATCGAAAGGCCGGCGACCATGGTACACATCAGCAAGATCTGGTTAAATTTCTTCATCGCTTTGTTGATCCCCTTTTTCTCCAAAATAACTGCATTTGGGGGAAGAGGAACTTGCGTTCCGCTCGTTTTATAGCAATCGCGGTGCCACAAGCGATCTTATGATTAAATATCAAGCTAATTGGTTGGATTATATCCTCTCGGCACCAAACATCGCTTACAAAACTTTACGTTTTCAGGTATTTTTATACGAAATCGTAAATTTGCGGGGCTTTTTGTCACCCCGCGGTGCAAAAAAAAACTGCAGCGGAGCGCCGCGTATCGAACCTGTCGGTGGCATAATTGTCGTATGGCCCAAACCGCAAATTCGCAGGACCGGCTTCGCTCAGTTCTCGTACTGGTGGCGACGCTCGGAACCATTGCATTCAACGCCCTCGCGGCCGCCGGTTACGTTAACGGCGTTTCACCGGAGGTCATTTCAAACAAATACATTACGGTCATTACGCCGGCCGGATACGCCTTTTCGATCTGGAGTCTGATCTACGTCGGCATTATCGCCTTCAGCATTTATCAGATGCTGCCCGCACAGCTTGAGCGGCTTCGGCCTGTCCGGACGCTGTACGTGCTGAGTTGTCTGCTCAACTGTGCCTGGATCTATTTTTGGCATCGCGAACAGATCGCACTCTGCCTGGGGCTGATCGCCGGATTGTGGCTGACGTTGATCCTGATCCTGATTCGGCTGCGCAATGCCGAGGATCACGGGTCGGCGTTGATGACCACGGCACCTTTCGGAATCTACGCCGGCTGGGTCACGGCGGCGTCGCTGGTAAATCTGGCAATAATGCTCAAATGGGCCAATGTTGAAATGTCGCCGTCGGGCTGGAATGCGTTCGGTGCGGCCTGCATCGTCGCGGCAGCCGCACTCGCGGTCGCGGCCCGCGTGTGGCTGCAGAACTTTATTTTCCCGCTCGCGATATCGTGGGCGGTCTCGGCGATCGCGGTCAAACAGAGCGGCAATACGGCGATCGTCGTCGCTGCGGCATTTGCGGCCGTCACGGGGCTCGTCACCGCAGGCAGCGTGGTCACCACTCTGAAAGATTCGACGACCAAATATCAGTGAATACGGGAATGATCTGCATTTCGACCTCTGCCGAAACCGCCGAAGATCTGCGCACGCAGATACTCGGAGCGTGTGAGAACGGCGACGCGGCCGAGGTGCGGTTCGACTACCTGCCTGACGGCGAGCGGCAAAAGGCGCTGGCGATGATCGGTTCGCTCGATGTGCCGATCAAGCTGATCGCGACGTTTCGTTCGCCGGAACAGGGCGGCCGCGGAAATGCGACGGTCGATGACCGTGTGAGATTCTGGGAAAACCTGCCGAACGGATATTTTGCGGCCGATCTCGAGGAAGACGTGATCGAGCACGCTCCTGCTCACGCCCGCCGGATCGCGTCGTTTCACGACTTTGACGGCACGGCCGACGACCTGAACGCGGTCTATCACCGCCTCGCGGGCCGCGGCGACATCGTCAAGGTTGCCGTCCGCGTGGGTGACGCCCCGGAGGCATTGGCCGTCTGGAACCTGATCGCCAAGGCGCAGGCCGATAGCAAACCGATCATCCCGATCGCGATGGGCGATGCGGGCAAATGGACACGAATTTTGGGGCCCGCACACGGAGCGTTTCTGACATTTGCCTCGGCGGCGGCGGGCAATCCGACCGCTGAAGGCCAGGTCACGGCACGGGAACTCAGAGAGGTTTATCGCGTCTCCGAGCTTAACCGCGAAAGCCTCGTTTTCGGCGTGCTCGGCGATCCGATCGCGCAATCGATGTCGCCGTATATGCACAATCCGGCGTTCGTTTCGGCCGGCATCGACGCTGTGTTTCTGAGCTTTCTTGTAAAGGACATCGACGCGTTCTTCCGGCGAATGGTGCGGGCCGAGACTCGCGAAGCGGAGCTTAATTTTGGCGGATTTTCGGTCACTATGCCCCACAAACAATCGATAATGCGGCATCTCGATGCGATCGACCCGACCGCCGAAAAGATCGGAGCGGTGAATACCGTAAAAATAGACGGCGGTCGTTTGACGGGATTCAATACCGACGCGCATGGATTCATCGAGCCGCTCAAGGCAAAGTTCGGCAGCCTTAGATCGGCGAGGGTCGCTGTTTGCGGTGCCGGCGGTGCCGCTCGTGCTGCCGTCTATGCATTGAAGGCCGAGTCGGCCGACGTGACGGTATTGGCCCGCGACGAGCAAAAGGCGGCGGTGTTCGGCCGAGAGTTCGGTGTTGATAGTGCGAGACTTACCGCGTCGGTCGGCGATTTTGACATCGTCGTCGATGCGACGCCCGCCGGGATGAAAGGGCCGCTGGAAAGTGAGACGCTTTTTACCGCCGACGGCCTGCAAGGCGTAAAACTGGTCTATGACCTGGTCACAAAGCTCACCGACACGCCGCTCGTCCGCGAGGCCAAACTCGCCGGCATCGACACGCTCGGCGGCCTCGAGATGCTGATCGCGCAGGGTGCGAGACAATTTGAGATATGGACCGGACGCGAAGCTCCGGCCGAACTGATGCGAGAATCATTGTTAGCCCGAATGAACGCCTGAATTATGGAGATCGAAGCCCTAAATTGCCCAAACTGCGGCGTCGGTGTTGCGAGCGACCGGACGCAATGCGAATTGTGCGGTTCGCGGCTCAAAACGATGGCGTGCCCGTCGTGTCTGGGACTGATGTTTGTCGGAACGCGATTCTGCGGGCATTGCGGCGAGGAAATGGTCCGTGCCGAAACGCCCACAGGCGATAAGCTCGGCGATTGTCCGCGATGCGGGATCCGGCTCGAAATGCTGCAGATCGCCGAAACGACGGTACGCGAATGCGGTCGGTGCGATGGCCTCTGGGCCGACGTCGGGACATTTGAGCGGCTTTGTTCCGAGAGCGAACAGAGTTCGGCCGTGCTCGGTTTTATCGGTGGCCGCGAGCCCAAGGCTCTGCCGGCGGCGAAGATCAGCTATGTTCCATGCCCGGACTGCGGCCAGTTGATGAACCGAAGCAATTTTGCCCGGGCATCGGGCGTCATTATCGACATCTGCAAAACACACGGCGTGTGGTTCGACGCCGGTGAACTGCCGCGGATCATGGAGTTTATCCAGAAGGGAGGTATGGAGGCGGCAAGGCAGAAGGAAAGATTCGAGCTCGAGGAGCAGCGCAAGCGGCTTCGTGAGGAGCAGCGAAAATTCGGCCTGGAAGACCCGAAGACCGGGCTCGGGTCGATCTTTGAAAGAGAGGACAACGCGAGCATCAGATCTTTCGTCCGACGTCTGTTCGACTGAAACAAGATGAAAAATAACAGACTGAAGATATCAATATTCGCGATGGTGCTTTTTGCGGCGATGTTTTCGGCTTCGGTGTCCATCGAGGCCGCTGACTGGGAACCGAATAGGACGTGGGTCTTCTGCGTTGGGCTTCTTGAGTGGAAGGACAGCGAGAGTTTTGCTTCGTTTCCAAAGGAAAACCGGCGTGATGAGCGCCTTTTGAAGGTGCTGAAGGATCGCGGCGTGCCGGCAAGCCAGATCGTGTATCTCAAGGACCGGGCGGCAACAACATCGAGGATCGCGACCGAATTCGCGAATCTGCTCGCACGCACCCGCGAAGGCGATACGCTGATCGTCTATTACGAGGGCCACGGTTATAAGGACGACGATCGAAAGACGTATTTTGCAAGTTGGGACGTCGATGACGGCTCGAACAAAGGCTGGGCAGTTTCGTCGGTGCCGCAGACGATCGAGCGTTCGTTCAAAGGTTCAACGGCGATCATTGCCATGGACAATTGCTATTCGGGTGCGATGATCGACGCCGTAAGAGCCGCCAAACGCAGAGTATCGTATGCCGTGATGGCGTCGTCATCAGCGAGTCAGTCATCGACCGGCAATTGGACGTTCACCGAGGCTCTGATCTCGGCTTTCAGCGGCGAGGCCCACGCGGACATCGACCGCGACGGCACTATCACGTTTGCCGAACTCGAGGTGAACGCCAAGGCCGATATGCTGTTCGGCGAGGAACAGATAGCCTCGTTTGCCTTTACCGGCAGTTTCGACCCCGCATCCCGGATCTCGGCCGCCGCCAAGGCCGCGTCGCCGCGAGTCGGCGAACGCGTCGAGGCTTACAGCGTGGACGGATGGTACAAGGGCACCATCGTTGATGCAAAGAACGGTAAATTTCTGATCCATTACTACGGTTACGAGCAGAGCGACGACGAATGGGTCTTGCCTAAGATGATACGCGTGCCTAAGGTGGCGTCGATCTACAAGATCGGCGACAAGGTCGAGGTCGAATGGAGATCGAAATGGTATCCCGCACACATCGTCAACATAAAGGGCGGTTCGCATCTGGTCAGTTATGACGACTATGACACCGACGAGAATGAATGGGTGTCGTCCAAGCGCATCCGAAAGGTCAAATGAACGAACGTTACAGCCGG
>JAIBCA010000130.1 GCA_019694345.1 Pyrinomonadaceae bacterium
TTGTTTGTTGACGCGCCGAGGTCGCGGTTCGACATCTTGTCGATTTGAGATAATTGATGCACTGTCCAAAATGCGGAAATAAGTATCCTGACGGCTCGCAGCGGTTTTGCGATGCGGATGGCGAGCGCTTGGTGCCGCTCGGCCGTGAGGCTTCGCGAGGCGGCCGGCAGACCGTCTTTACCGGGGTTTTGTCTTCCCCCGAGGTCGTCCACGCTGAAGTACTCCCGATCGAGTTCGTCATCGATGAAGAGGACGAGAAGATCACCGATGAGCTGATGTCTGAACTCTTTTTCGAAACTGACGACGACGACAGCAGTTTTTGGAACGATGTCGAGCGGGAAAGCGGCATACGAACCGAGCACGATGATCCGGCAGAATTCGCAGAGGTCTCGGAACTCGCCGAACCGGCGAGTTCTCCCGTCCTGCCGCGAAAGATAAATCCGGCCGATATTCCCGCCGGCCACATCGAGGTCGATGACGATGGTGATCGTGAACACCCGTCCATCCGGTCGATGGAGTTCGATCCGGAGGACCCGAACGACCTCGTCGGCAGAATCGTCAAGGGACGATACAGGGTGACCGAGCTTTTGCGTGAGGATGACACCGGCTTTGCGTATCTGGCGGACGACGGCCTCGCTGACGACAGACGCGTCGTTGTTAGGATATTGGCGAACGAAGAACTCGACGAGATGACCGCGAGCATTCTCGCCGAAGAACGCATTTCGCTTTCACATATCAACCACCCGAACGTTCTGCGGCTGATAGATTCCGGCCAGTTTGCCAACGGGATCAATTATCTGATCAGCGAGCACAGCGACGCATTGACGGCGCTCGATATCCTGGATATACACGGCCCGTTGTCGCCAACGCGGGTTGCCAGACTTATCCGTCAGGCGGCCGAGGCGCTCAGCGAGGTTCATCACGAAGGAATATTGCATCGCGACATTAGGCCCGAAGCAATTTTGGTTACGCTCGGCGAAAATGATGCCGAGTTGGTGAAGATCGCCGATTTTGGCGTATCCTCCGGCGAACCGAATTCCGACAATATCTACTATCGTTCGCCCGAAACGCTGGACGGGCTGATACCGACAGTTGCCGGCGATGTTTACTCGCTCGGCGTTGTTGCTTATCAACTATTGACAGGAAAATTGCCGTTTACCGGCAACACCGAGCGCGCTTTTCTGAGGTCGCAAAAGGCCGGTGTCGAGACTTTGCCGACCGACCTTCGGCACGACCTTTCAACGGAAGTCGATGAGGTCATCGAGAAAGCTCTGTCGAGCGATCCGTTGGCCCGGTATCCTACGGCCCGCGATTTTGGCGAGGACCTTTTCCAGGCGTTAAACGTTGCTCCGGATCCGTTGATCGACGATGCTCATGTGACCGTGTTGAATGAGCCGGAAAGCGCGGTCAAGGAAGGTGCGATCGTGCCGGGTTCGCAAAGGATCACAATTCCGGCAGCGGTCACGAATGACCGCTCGTCGGTCGCTGACGGGCCCGCATGGACCCGCAGGTCGCCGGAACCGCCAATCCGTCCGGATCCGAACTGGACCCGGATCGCCGTGATCGGATCTCTGTGCCTGCTGCTGATAGCGTTGTCTGTCTGGTACTACGTCCTGGTCCGTCCGGCTGATACCGAATTTCGCGTCCCAACCGACCAGGAGGCGGTAAATCCGGCAAAGGCTCCGGAGCAGTTGCCGCTGACACCGGAGCAACGGGTAGAGGACATCGAAGTTCCACCTCTGGCGCGGTCCATAGCACAGCCGCCGAACACCGACTTTTTCCAATCCTCGAGGCAAGGGTTGAAGGGAGATCTGGTTCGAAACTTTGTCGGGTTTGCGCTCTACTACCCGCAATCGTGGAAGGTGACCGGCCCCAAAGAAAGCGTGGACGGCAAGACCAGAGGAAAGTTTCTGGACATCGCCAATGTCACGCCCGAAGGTAAACTGAAAGAGCAAATGCTGATCAGTTATTATGCCAGTAACGGCACGTTCAAGGAAGATACCGAAAAGTTTCCCCAACTGGTCAAAGAGACGGTCGAGACGCTCAAGAAACTGATCCCGAATTTTCAGATGGTTTCCGAAGGGAATACCGTGGTCAACGGCGGCTGGAATGCGTACGAGGTCAAGTTTCAAGGCAGCGGCACCGGTGAAAACGGCGAGCGGCTGCTGGTCTGGGGAAGGCGGCTCTTCGTGCCGGCTGCCCGGCCCGGCGTCAGGGCGGGTTTCGAGATCACGATGCTTGCCACATCTTATGCTGAGGAGGTCCGAAGCGTGGACGACGTCGGCGTTCGCGGCGACCTTGGCTCGATCCTTTATACTTTCGAACCCAGCCAAAATTTCTAACCGAAAACGAGTAATTATCGACGGCTTCGATCGGCGTTAAGGCGGCTCGGAGGCGTCGGTTTCTTAACGCCTGCGGTATAAAAAAGGATCGGTGCGACCTCATCTGAAGGATCGCACCGATCTTATGTTACGCGAAAGTATCGCGGCCGGCCTAGCCTTTTCCTCCGACGATCTTCATCTCGTTCAGGATCCAGCCTGAGCCGCCAAATTTCTCGACGACAAACAGAACGTACCGGATATCGACCGAGATCGTGCGGTTGACCGCGGGATCGTAGTAGAAATCGTTTCCAAGGCCCTCGAAATTACCGTCGAAACAGAGGCCGACCTGCTCGCCGTTTCCGTTAAGGATGGGGCTGCCGCTGTTTCCGCCGATAATGTCAGTGGTCGAAAGGAAGTTCACCGCAACGGTGTCACCGCTTCCCCAACGGCCAAAATCCTTGGCGTTGTTGAGGTCCTTCAGCTTCTGAGGAACGTCGAACGGATTTTCACCGGTTTCTTTTTCGAACATTCCCTTCATCGTTGTGAAAGGCGACCGATATTCGGCCTCACGCGAGGTATAGCCCTTGACGTTTCCGTACGAAAAGCGAAGGGTCGAGTTGGCGTCAGGGTATGCGGTCATCCCTTTCATTTCGACCATTGCCTGCATATATAACAGACGAAGACGGTCGATGCCGGCGGCAAATTTGGCAGAACGGGCCGCGAGTGCCTGCCGTTCTTCCGCAATGCCGCGGGCAAAGCCAAGGATCTTCTCACGTTCGGGATTGAAGTCCATCGTCCGCGGACCATAAAGTCCGGCGGCCTTTTGGGCCGATGAATATTCTCCGTTCGCGATCGTCGCCGCAAATGCAGCCTCGGCATCGCGTCGGGCTTTGCCTTTGAGCGATCCGAACAGGTCTTCAGCGGCCTTGAATTTCTGGCCGGCCGGCAATTCGTCAAACGATTTCAGGAAGAATTTGAGCATGTACAGTTCGTGCTCGGCCTCACGGCCTTCATACGCCTTCTCGATCTCCTTGAGCTTGGCCGCACGTTCCGTCTCGTTCAGCATCTTGCCCTGTACCTGAGTCGTCATCACGGCAGCGACGATCTGCCCCAGGACGCTCATCGAATTGGGGTCCGGGAAACGTCTCATCACGGCATCACGCATCATTGCGGCGTTTGACTCGGCAGACAATGCTTTGATCTCGCTCAAGAGCGTTCCATATTTCTTCTGACGCTCAGGGTTTGCCGCGATCCACGTTGCAAGACGGGCTTCTTCGGCCTGACGTGCCTGTACGACACCCGATTTACGCAATCGTAGATAGCCGCCGCCGAATGCCTTTCGCGAATTGTCAAAGCTGGCGATGTCCGACTGAAAGGCGATCCGTTTCTCTTCGTCGCCGGCCCCGATCTGCCGCAGCGACGAGCTGAGGGCGTTCAGCCATTTCTCAAGAAACGGGAAGTTGGCATCGCGTGCATATTCGATCGACTGGCTTTCGCGATAACGCGTCGTCGAGCCGGGATAACCGAGCACGAAAACAAAATCGTTGTCCTTGAGGCCGCCGATATTCAAGGCAAGAAACTTCTTGGTTTTCATCGGGACGTTGTTGGCCGAGTACTCGGCCGACGAACCGTCCGGTGCCGTATATGCGCGAAGGAATGTGAAATCACCGGTATGTCGGGTCCACTCGAAATTATCGGGATCACCGCCGAAGACGCCGATGTTTCGCGGCGGAGCATACACAACACGAACATCCTTGATCTGCTGGGTCTGGAAAAGATAGTAGAAATAGCCGCTGTTCATCATCTGGATGCGAACGGTCGAACCGGCCGGCGCCTTAGCCTGTTCCGCGGCCTGAAGTGCATCGACATTCTTTTTGACCGCTGCGGCAAGAGCATCACCGCTCAGCCCTTCGGTACCCGCCTTGACCTTGGCGGTGACGTCCTCGCTCCGTTGAGTAACAAATATCGAATAGCCCTTGGCCGGGATCTCGCCTGAGCGTCCGTCGGTCTTAAATCCGGTCTCGACGAGATCCTTCTCGGGGGTCGATGCCGAAACCAACGCATCAAAGCCGCAGTGGTGGTTTGTTAAAATGAGGCCTTCGGGCGAAACGAACTCGGCCGTGCAGCCGATGCTTAACCGAATGACCGCGTCGGTCAGTCCGCCGCCGGCCGGATTATAGATATCGGTCGGCTTGATCTTCAGGCCGAGCTTTTTGAGCGGAAGCTTGGCGATCTGATCCGGCATGAACATCCCTTCGTCAAAGGCAAACGCCGTCGACATTGATGAAAATAAGATCGCGATCGTCAGTAAAGATGTCAGTAATTTGTTTCTTTTCATATTATTTAATTCCGATCCTTGGATGTGAAATAAGGGTGACCCAATACCGCGATTATATCGGCTTTTGCGAGGGAATACCAACGAAACAAAAAGCGGGACGCTTGCTGCATCCCGCTTGGTTCTCAAAACTCAGACACCGGCCACAAGGGTCGGTCTATTTGACCTCGGTCGGCTCGGGCGGTAGAAACCGCCGCGGATTGATCGGTTTGTCATTGAGCCGCAGTTCGTAATGGAGGTGCGGGCCCGTCGATCGGCCGGTCGAACCGACAAGAGCGATCAGCTGGCCGCGGGTGACGGTGTCGCCCTCGTTGACCTCGAGCTTGGACAGATGCCCGTAGCGGGTCGTCAAGCCGGGGGCATGTTCGATCTCGATCATGTTCCCGTAGCCGCCGGACCACGATGCCTTGACGACCGTGCCGTTTGCCGGAGCAACGACCATGTCGCCGCGTTCGCCGTCGATGTCCATACCAGCATGAAACTCGTAAGAACGTCCGCCGAACGGGTTGCGTCTGAATCCAAATTCGTTGTTGATCTTGCCGAGGTGTGCCCACATTGTCGGCAAATAGGCGGCATTTATCTTAGAAGTGATATCGCGAAGCTGAGCGTCGATAGCCTCATCTTCCGGATCGTCGTTCTCGGACTGTTCGGGGCCGCCGCTGTTAAACGACAAATTGTCGTACTGAGACGGGCGTGAATAGTCTATGTCCTTATCGTCGGCGGCGGGCGTCTCGACCTGAGCCATTTGGGCAGTCACCGGAACCGTGTCCAGCGATTTTGCCAAAACCGTACTGCGGACAACGCCGCTAACACCAATTCCTAAAACCGAAAGTCCGACAAAAAGAAATATTCCAACCGATCCAAAATGTAATAACTGCTTCGAAATTTCAACTCTGCGAATATAAATGCGATCTTTTTTATTTTGCGATAAAAGAAAAGTATAAAACTTGTCGTTTTTCTGCATCGTGCCTTAAAGCTCCTTTTGATGATCTCGTGCCGAACGCCAAGCGTTTCGATACGCGGAATCACGCAGGTTCAGCCGCAAGCGACTAACGCGAAACCTAAAACAAGAGTCAAAAATACCGGGAAATAAACTCTCGTTATTGTGGGAATGATTAACAATAACGTTTCCAATCAAAATAATCGGAACTTATATATCAACACAAAACGCCGTTGATGGCAAGCCCGAAAGCGAGCCTCAAACGGCGCCTAACGTCACCAAAGCATCATTTTGTCGCCACTTACGGCTGTCGCCGCTTGTCGCTCCACGCCTTAAAGGCGAGATAGCCGACCCCTCCGATGACCGCGATAAACACGAGTACGATCAATATTTTGATCGCGAACGAGATAAATCCGACAAATCCGATCAGGGCCTTGAGCAGAGCGATCACGAGTGCGATCACCACTAAGATACTGCCGCCGACCGACGCTGCTTTCATCCAAACGGGCATAAAAATACTGCTCCTAAAAGATAATACTAAGAATGTCAGCGATCGCGCCAACTGCCAAACCGCGAACGTGAACCAAAATCAGCCTCGCGGTCATATTCCGGCTGCGAAGAGGGGCGAGGCTGACTCAAGGCAAAACTTGTGGTCCCGTGGGCATTCTGCGGGCCAGAGAATCTGATATCGTCGGCCTTTGGCTTGAAGATATAATCCCGCAGAATGTAAAACCCGAGCCCGATCAACAATAACGGCAGGATGCCCCGCATCAAAAATCCGAGATTGAAGAACCGTTGGAAAACAAATGCGACGCCAAGCACGGTCAGTACGATTCCCCAGAGTTTCGGATTTCCCGAGAACCGCTTGACCAGAATGTCCTCCGCATTGTCAGGCGTGACGCCTGACCGTATCATCTGCGCCGTTCGCCACGAGTCGAGCGCAGCGAACAGCCACATGCCCATAAATCCGAAAACGAACAGCGGGGCACTCGTCAGGATCGCCATCTGAAACAAACCGACAAAGACCGCAAAGTGCACGAGGGCCTTGGTCGTTTGGCCGTTGTAGGCCGCACCGAGTCCCGGACAGATGCCCGAGAGCAGCGTTGCGGCAATGGGTGACGTCCGCTTTTTGACAAAAGGCGCGTGATCGGTCCGATTGTGCTGCCTAAGCAGATCGACACCCATAACGATACAGTCCTGGCAAAAGGGAAATCCCTTAATGCGGTGATCGCACGCCGGGCACAGCGGTTTGCCGCATCCGTTGCAATTCACGACCGCTCCGTTCTGGGTGTGATAGGCACAATTCATTATTTCTTTTCCTCGTTATCGACAAAGGTCGTCCCGCTCACGGGTTCAGCCTTTGGGGTAGACGGCGTACCGCCGCCGTTCCACGCCTCGGCGCTCTGCTTATATGTTTCCTCGGCAAGCTCGACACTCTTTTGATACACGCTCGTAAAGGAACCGTCGGCCGAGACCGTCTGGCTGAAGAACATGAACGCGAACAGCAGGATCATCGCTACTGAGGCAAACTGCGGTATCGGCAGCGGAAAACTCAGTCCCCGCAGCCACTCGGCGATCTGGGCTCCCCAGGCGGCCTTGACCTTGGCGGCCTGAGCCGTTCCGATGGTCGATTGCAGTATTCGGTCATGGAGGCCCGCAGGCACCGCCAATTCGTCAGACTTATACGTGTAAAGAGCGGCGATCGAACGCACGACCATACCGGGCAGGTCCTCGCACGTTGTGCAAAGCGTCGCGTGACGCTCCCAGCGGTGAAAGACCGCAGCCGGCAAAAATCCGTCGAGGTAATCGGTCAGATAACCTTCAAAATCCTCGCAGGTCATCGCCGTTTCGGGCATTGTCATCGCCAGAACGCGTGCTTCGAGCCGCGTCATCGACATTTTGGGGGCAGAGATCGAGTGACAGACATCGAGCGATTCGCGAACGTCGTTGAGCAGCGAGTGACAAAGCGGGCACGCCAGGGCATGCTCGGCGACCGCCCTTTGGACGCCGTTCTCAAGCGTCTTGTCCAAATAATCGGTCAACAGTTCTTCAAACGTCGAACAATTGATGATGTTTGCCGGCTCCTTTGTCATAAATCCAGACCCCCTTGCTCAACCCTGGTCAAAAATGCCCCCGATAAGATCCGCTGCGAGTTCGACCGCATCGCCCAGCATTTCCCCCGAAACTCCGTCCGCGATAGCCGCTCCGACGTCCAGCGACGTCTCGGTCAGGTCGTCGGCGTTTCCGGCATGTACTTTTTCTTCCGCCTTCGGGGTGATGCTGTCCATAACGCTCGATCCTAAATGGTCACAACCCTCATTCGCCTTAATATCTTGGCCAACTCGATGCGGCCGCGATTGATACGTGACTTGACCGTTCCTTCGGGTATCTTCAGAACGTCAACTATCTCCTGATAGGTCAGTTCCTCGATATCGCGGAGTATCACGCACGTCCTCAGGTCTTCGGGCAGTTTGTCGATGCCCTCCTGCACCTGGCCGGCGAGTTCCTTTCGCTCGATCTCCTTCTGTGCCGATGTTCCGACCGCCCGCAGGTGGTAGCTATGATCATCGACGGCATCGGCCATCGAATTTTGCGGATTACGCTGCCGGTGGCGGTAATCATCGATTATCAAATTGCGGGCGAGCCGCATCAGCCAATTAGAAAGGTCGCCCTGTTTCGCATCGTACTGGTCGAGTGTCCGATAGATGCGAATAAAAACCTCTTGCGTCAGGTCCTCGGCGGCGTCGGGGCTCGATGTGAAACGATACGCGAGATTGAATATCCGCCGCGAATACGCAGTGACTATCTCCTCCCAAGCCGTTCCGTCGCCCGTGCGAGCACGTCTGACGAGTTCCGCACCATTAATTTCGGCCGCAGCCTTTAATGCTTCCAACGCTTTGATCTCCCGAGAACGATCGCATTTACCAACCGCCACAAAGCACGAAACTCAGCTCTGTCAATAGTTGGTTACGTGCGTAAAAACGCAAAAGTTCCAAGAAAAAGATATATCCAAATCGCTCGATTGACCAGAATGCCTGCCGCGTTTACCCTCTGCCCGGCCGGCAACGCCGCCGCCGCCGTGAGGATGTGATACCGTTACTTGACAGTCCTATACTGCTTTCGTAAGATAACGGTTCGCTCAATTTTCGACATTGAGGTCTGTTCTTTTGAAAAATTAGTCGGGCACACGTGCATTAACAAGATTTGCAGAGTTTTTCGGGCACGTACGTCAATTGGTAGACAGCCTCCCTTACAAGGAGGAAGTTAGGGGTTCGAGTCCCTTCGTGCCCACCAATCATTCATCATGCGGGGTCGTAGTTCAGTTGGTTAGAACGCCAGCCTGTCACGTTGGAGGTCGCGGGTTCGAGCCCCGTCGGCCCCGCCACTTATTAAAAGAAGCGTCCATTTGACTGGACGCTTCGTCAGTTCAGCACCGATCAAGGGCTGCCTCATCAGGCGGCCCTTTTTTCGTTTGGGCCGTGGCTGACATCAACACCGTCTCCAGTTGATAATGCTCTCCCAAGATTCTTAGACCGTCATTTCACGCCCGGCATCCTAACCCGAAAGTGCATTGCACCATACTCGGATCCCATATCCCGACCTAGGTCAGCGAACGATGATCTATTGGGCAGTTTGGACCTCTCGGCCCTCGATGCGACGCCGTTTGCGGGCTTGCCGCCAGGTTTTCAGCCCTTCGCCGGTCAGGCTGAGGATCGATCGCCGATTGTCGAAAAGCAGCTTGATCCATGCCCATTTGCTCATTTGCGGGAAGTAGATGCCGCGGAAGAAGAGCCGCGCGACGAGATGGCTGATGCGAACGTCGATGGGGGCATGACGGATGGAGTTGATCGCCTCGAAATTGCGTTCCGGGCTATACGAGCGCGACCACGCATCGAAAGTCTCTTCCTTAGCGTCCTCGATGGTCATCTTGAGCGGGTCGTGTGCCATTACGAACGGTGCAAATTCGAGCCAGTGCTTGGGCCTTTGCAGTCGTCCCGCCTCCTGCAGGCGGGTGTAGAGCGGCGTTGACGGGAACGGGGTCAACTGGCCAAATACGGGCAGGCCCGGAGCCCAGCTTTCGATCTCGTCAACCGTGCGGTTCGCAACGCCGACCGTGTCGTTGTCCATTCCAAAAATGAACGAAGTGATGGCGTAAATATTACGCCGGGCGAGCCCGTCGAGAACGGCCTGATAGTTTGCCGGTTTAGAGAACGTCTTGTTGACGTCGGCCATGTTGGCCGGGTCGATCGACTCCATCCCGATGAAGATCCATTTGCCGCCAGCATCGGCGATCAGGTCGACCAGTTCTTCGTCTGCGAGCAGATTCGCGCTGATCTGAGCGACCCAAGGCAGCGTTGCGCCGGCAGCGATCATATCGCGAAGCAGCCCCTTGAGCCGCTTTTTGTTAATGGCGAGGTTATCGTCGATGAAAAAAACGGCGATCTGGCCCTTTTCTTTTTTTGCGCGAGCCTTAAGCCTGAGCAGCTCTTCGATCACGCTCTCATTGGTGCGAAAGCGTATCGAGTCGCCGAAAAATCCGGTGACGGTGCAAAATTCGCATCCATACGGGCAACCGCGGCCGGTCTCGATCGGGACGACAAAAAACTTGCCCCAGCCCTCGCCGCATTTGGACAGAACATTCTGCAGGAACTTCGGCACCAGCGAAAACTGGTCGAGATCGAGCGTTTCCCAGGGAATATGCGGATAGGGCTGCAGACTTGGTTTGAAGTCGTTGCCCTTTTCGTCGATCTTTGGCTGGTAGATGTCTTTGAGCGTGCCGCTCGCGGCATCTTCGACGATCTGAGCCCAGTATTCGTCTGCCTCACCGAGCGCGACAGCGTCAGCGTGACGAGGGCCGCCGTCACGGCCGAGAGCCTCATCAGGACATTCGGTCACATGCGGGCCGCCCATGACTACCTTGAACCCGGCCTCGCGAAGAGCGTCCGCGACCTTGTAAGCACGAGCCACCATTCGGGTCATCGCGCCGATGCCGATCAGGCCGATGTCATTGTCTTTGCAAAACTGGACAAGTTCAGGCCGAGTCATCGCCTTGGCATTGCCGTCGATCAAGATCACTTCGTGCTCCGGAGGTGTCAAAGACTGGAGCAGAAACATCCATAGATGCGGCATGAAATTGCGCGTAATACCGTTGTCCGGATTGTAAAGAAGGATCTTCATTCGTTATCTGTCTTTAAAGAAAGATTTTAGAGACGTCTGCAGCACCTGCATTTCAGCGCCGTAAACGGGAAAGAGTTTGGTTCAGTGTAATTCTGCAAGGAATACGTTAAAAACACTTTCGCACGTTTAACTTTTTATTACTATCTCAAAATTATCTTTTTGATCACCGAATAGAAAACATTTTCGGGTAACAGTCGCCGTAGAGTCAAGATGCCCTTGGTATTTACGCCGTATCTGAGCCGCTTCGTACCGTCGTTGACCGCATCGTAGATCGTTTGGGCGACGACCGAGCCATCGGGGGCCTCGTCGCCGGCTTTCTGCATATTGGGAATTGCGCGGGCGGCGATCGCGTCATAGGCGGTCAGGCCTGCTTTTTGGGCGACTTCCTGCGAGCGTTCGTAGAAATCGGTACGAATAGGGCCGGGCTCGATGATCTTGATTCGAATATTGAACTGTTCGAGTTCGTACTGAAGCGATTCTGAAAAACCCTCGACTGCCCATTTGGTCGCGTGATAGAGACTAAATAGTGGAAATGTCATTCGCCCGCCGACCGAGGCGATATTGACGATCGTCCCGCGTTTCTCTTGACGAAAATGCGGCAGTATCTCGCGGCACACGTTCATCAGCCCAAAAACATTGGTCTGAAACTGATTGTCGATCTGTTCCTGCGATGCGGCCTCAAAGGCGCCGATGAGCCCGTAACCGGCGTTATTGACGACAGCGTCAATGCGGCCAAACTTTTCGAGGACGGCGTCGATCGCCGACCTGATCGATGCCGGGTCGGTGACATCAAGCCTGAAACACTCGACATCGACGATGTTTTGCAGATCGGCGGCCTTTTCAGGTGAGCGCATTGTCGCTGCAACCTTCCAATTTTTTGATTGAAACAATTTGGCGGTGTGGAGCCCGATGCCGCTCGAGGCACCGGTGATCAGGACGACTCTATTCATGCAAAAGATGTTACCACTAATTCATAGGGGCAATGGATCAATGGTAAAATAACAGCATGAAGTTTCTGCATATTGCCGACGTGCACCTCGGGTGTACACGGTATCAGCTTGCCGAAAGCCCGAGGGATTTTTTTGATGCTTGGGCAGACGTTTTGCGGCGCTATGCGGTCGGCGAAAATGTCGATTTCGTCATTATTTGCGGCGACTTTTTTCACAAGCGATCGGTACCTCCCGAGACGATGAATTACGCCGTCGAGGGCCTCAAGATGGTCAAGGATGCCGGCATTCCGGTCGTCGCGATCGAGGGCAATCACGATCAGAAGTACAACGACAGTGCATTTAGCTGGCTGCGGTCGCTGGCGGCTTGGGATCTGTTGATACTGCTCGAACCGCGAAACGTCGATGGCCGTGCGGTATATGAAAAGTGGGATCCTGAGGCGCGCCGCGGCGGCTATATCGACATCGGCCGGGCCAGGATATTCGGCTCGGAGTGGTACGGAGCGTCGGGCAACTGGGCGATCCCTATGTTAACTGACGCGATCGGCGAAAACCGCCGTGACGGCGCATTTCACTTGCTGATGCTTCACACCGACGTGGAGGGGCATCAGGCTCACCCGATACCGGCGTTGTCGATCGATGCCCTTAGACAGCTCAAGAGCGTTACCGATTATGTCGGGCTCGGCCATACGCACAAACACTATGAGATCGATAACTGGGCATTCAATCCGGGTTCGATCGAGATCACGAATATCAGCGAATTTCGCGAAACCCGCGGAGCTTTCGTCGTCGAGGTCGGCGATGACAATTCCGTGGCGGCCCGCCATGTCGAGGACTATCATTACCGGCCATTCCAACAGCTCCAGTTCAACGTTACGGGCTATGCCGATCCGCGGGCTGTCACCGAGGACATATTGAAACGGATCGAAGCGGAGGCCCGCCGGGCGGAGGACGGGAAGCCGCAACCGATAATTGAGATCAGTCTTCGCGGGCAGCTCGGGTTCCCAAATTCGCTGTTGGAACTGGCAAAGATCCGCGATGAGGCTCGGGTGTTGACCGGTGCGCTCCATTTGCGGATCAAGAATCATACCGTGCCGGCCGATTTTGTCGAGGCCGACGATACGGCGGATGACATTGGCCGCGAACTGCTCGAGCGCCGAGTGATCGAGGACCTGATCCGACGCGATAATCGGTTCAAGGTGCGGGCCGATGACATCTCTGACGCGGTGATCGGAGCCAAGCGAATGGCCCTCGGCGATGACGAGCCGCAAAAGATCGCAGATTTTATCGCCGCTAAGCTCGGTTGAGCCGAAGACAGTTTTATGAGCAGGTCGTTTGAGGATGTAGCCAAGATCACCGAGTTGCCGATCTTTCCGCTGCCGCTGGTGATGATGCCGGGCGAGATGCTGCCGCTCCACATCTTTGAGCCGCGGTATCGCCGGATGCTCAGAGATATCGGCGGTGTCGGCGGCGTTTTCGGCATTACGCTTTCGGACCCGGACAAAGATCCGCCGGCAGTTGCCGAAGCCGGTTCTGTGGGGTGCGCGGCAGAGGTGCGGGAGGTTCAAACGATGGACGACGGCCGGTCGAATATCGTCACGATCGGCGTCGGGCGATATCGCCTGCTCAGCCTGATCGACGGTGATAAGGCATATCTCGTCGGCGACGTCGCATTTTTCAGAGATGAACCGGATGATGGCAACGTGGCCGAGGAACTGGCTGACGAGGTTTACACACTTTTTGAAAGGATGGTCAAAGCCGTTTCAAAAATGCAGGGCGGCCGTGACGCTCTACCTGAACTGACGCGGACGGACGCGGAGTCACTGTCATTCATCATCAGTGCGGCACTCAACTTTCAAAACGATCAAAAGGCGGCTTTTCTGAAAATGACATCGACCGTGGAACGCCTGTGGAACATCCGCAAGGTACTGGCCGAGAACGTCAGGCAAATGGAGGCTCATTCCGAGATCGTCTCGATCGCGAAAACAAATGGCCATAGCAAGAAAAAACTCGACCTTTAGTTGCCCAGATTGTTACGGAAAAATTCGATAATGCGGCGGTCGTAGGCCTCGGACTGTTCGATCGACGCGTTTATGATGCCAAAACCCGAGGGGCTCAGATCCATCTTGCTCTCGATCTTGTTTCCCGCCGGAAAGCACTTGCTCAGTCGTGATGTCGAATCCTGAAATTCCGGGGTGTCGATCCCGCCGAGCAGCAGGATGTTGCGGCCCTCGATCTTCTTGGCGGTCTCGCAGGTAGTATCGCGCTCGTAGCAACCGTCAAAGAAATATAGAAATGTACCGACCTTTGCCATTCTGGATGTAATAGTGCTGGCAAACGGAAAGCGGCGGCTGACCGCGTCGACGACCAGCGCATCCGAATCGGCCGGGACGCTGTCGAGGACGAGCGCTTTCAGCCCCTTGTCGATCGCGGCGGCGTTAAGCGCGGTCGCGGCCCCGAGTTCGACGCCGTAAACGCCGATCTCCTTACCGACCAGAGCGATCTGATTCGGGGTCTTCAAATTACGTACAAATTCGACCGCCGAAAGGGCATCTTCGGCCTCGCAACCACCGAATGAAGTGTTCTTTACCGGAGCATTTTCGCCGTGGGCACGCAGGTCGGGCATCAGAACCGTAAAATTGGTCGATTCGTTGAGCTTGACCGCAAGATTCAGGACGTATGAACGGTCTGCGCCGTATTTGTGAAAAAGGATCACGGCGGGAGCATTTTCGGCACCGCGGAGCAGCCATCCGCGCGAACTGGAGCCATCCTTATTGGTCCAGGTTTCATCTGTAACTTGAGCGCCGCGTGAGCTTAACTGGCCGTATTTTTCGGGCGTTACGAGATATATTGCCGAATGCGGATGGGCCGTTCGATAGGTCAGCCAAACCGAGGCGGCCGCAATTGCGGCTATGATAAGCAGGATCGCCGGAAAAATAAGTTTCGAAAGACTCTTAGCTAGACGCGTTGACATTGCCATAACAGATGCTCAAGTAAAGTCGAAGGAATCTCGATCGTAAACGCGGGAGTCTGAAAGCATAACTGAGGATTGCTTTCGATAAGACTTCTACGATGTTACCATATTGGGCAAGTTTTGAGGAAGATTTTTTTGATGCGAAACATACATGGATCGGCGGCCTTGATCGTGATTTTTGCCGCAATTTCGGCGGCCGTTTTCGGGCAGGCAGCTATGCCCGCCGGAAAGCAGGGCCCGGTGGCGATAATGCCGCTCGCCGACGTCAAAGAAGGTGCCCGCGGGGTCGCTAGAACCGTTTTTCGCGGGTCCGAACCCGAGGAATTCAATGTCGAGATACTGGGCGTTGTACCGGGTGCGATCGGGCCGCATCAGGATATGATAATCGGCCGCCTCAGCGGGGCCTTGGCCGAGCGTACATTCGTATTTGCCGGAATGTCGGGCTCGCCGGTGTATATCGACGGCAAACTTATCGGAGCGGTCGCGTACAGTTTTCCGTTCGCCAAAGAGCCGATATGCGGGATCACGCCCATTGAGCAGATGATATCGATCTTCGAGCGCGTGCCCGCACCGAAACCGGCCTCGGCCGCCCGGCCGATCAAGTTTTCAGACATCAATGCCGCGGCGGTCGCGTTCGATTCACCGAGGCCGTTCTCAAATGCCGGCAATATCGTCTCGGGAATGGCAACGGACTCGCGAATGAGTGCGGTTGCCGGTCAGACATTCGTGCCGATCTCGACGCCGATGACATTCAGCGGAATCTCGCAATCGACACTGGATATGTTTGCCCCGCAGTTGAGGAGCGTTGGGATCATGCCGGTCGCCTCGCTCGGCGGCGGCAATAAGATCACGCCGCTAAAACAATTTGACGACGAAACGCTGCTCGGCGGCGATTCGGTCGTGGTCCAGCTCGCCCGCGGAGACATCTCGATCGCGGCGGCCGGAACAGTCACTCTGCGTGATAAGACCAAGATCTACGCGTTCGGCCATCCTTACTTCGGTCTTGGTTCGACCGATCTGCCGATGGCCGAGTCGCACGTTGTCGTGGTCGTGCCGAACGCCAACAATTCGTTCAAACTTGCGGTGGCGGACGATGCTGTCGGGACCCTCACCCAGGACCGAGCGACCGGCATATTCGGAACGCTTGGCCAGGCACCGAAAATGATCCCTGTGAAAGTGGCCGTTTCGACCAGCCGAGGCCGAAATGAAGAGATCAGGTTCGAAACCTGTATCGATGATTTTCTTTCACCGCTAGTGGTCAATGTCGGGGCACTGAACGCGATCTCGGCACAGGAACGCGGCATCGGCGATACGACCATCACTCTGACCGGCACGATCAATATCCGTGGCGAAGAGCCGATCCGAATTGAGAGGCGATTTACCGGAAATCAGGCTCCGCCGCTGTCGGCCGCGGCGTCGGCGGTCCCGCTTGCGCTTTTGCTCAAGAGCAATCTCGCGGGCATCGACGTTACCGGCGTCGAACTGAAATTCTCGGTCGTCGAGGGCAGCAGGGCCGGGGCACTTGAACGGGTGGCGGTGGATCGGACGCAGGTGCGTGCCGGCGAATCGCTGACGGTCGATCTGTTCATTAGGACCGAAGGCGGCAAACTCGAGACAAGGTCAGCGGTCGTCCAGATCCCGGCAAATGCGCCAGCCGGGCCGATGTCGCTGATGATAGGCGACGGTTCGGCAATTCAGGAAAATGCGGCGATCAAACAGTTTTTGCCGGCGACCATCGGCGAACTTGTTCGAACGATAAACCTCGCAAAGCGTCCCGACCGGCTCTATGTTTACGGTTACCGCACGGTGGCCGGGGCGGTGATCGGAGCCAACGAAATGCCAAATCTGCCGCCTTCGATGCTGGCGACCATCAACAACGACCGCAGCGTCGGCGGAACAAAAGCCGCGACCCAGCGGACAGTGATCGATCAGATGCTTTCCGACGGTGAAAGTATCGTTTCTGGCTCGCAAACTATCGCGATAGAGGTGATCAGATAATTTTCATTCGCTAACCTTTTTGACGAGCATCGCCGCCGGTAAATCCATTGACGTTTTCGGCGGCGATTGTTATTCTGATATGTGAATAACCTAAATAAAACGCTGCATGCGGCCCGTTTTGCAGCTGAAAAGCATACCGGGCATTTTCGTAAGGGTTCCAAACGCGAACCGTACATCAACCATCCAATCGAAGTAGCAAATCTGATCGCAAACGTCGCGTTGATCGATGATGAAGACATCCTCGCCGCGGCCTTGCTGCACGATACTGTCGAGGATTGCGAGGTCTCGCCTGACGAGATGACCGAAAAGTTTGGCCAGGCCGTGACCGATTATGTCCTGGAAGTAACGGACGACAAATCGCTGCCGAAAAAGACGCGCAAGATGCTCCAGATCGAACATGCACCGCACCTTTCGTACGGTGCCAAGGTCATCAAGCTTGCTGACAAGATCAGCAATGTTCGCGACGTCATCGCCAGCCCGGCCGAGGGCTGGGACAAGCAGCGGCGGCAAGAGTACGTTCAATGGGCGATGAGTGTCGTAGAGGGGTTGCGGGGATCGAGCGATCAGCTCGATGAACTCTTCGACGAGGTCGTGGCACTGGCGAACGAGAAATTGGACGAGATCGACTGATCAGGCGGCGCCATCGCCTTCGATCCAGCGTTCGCCGTCGGAGTAAACCTCTTTTTTGAATATTGGGACGGTTCGCTTCAGCTCAACGATGAGCCATTCGCAGGCGGCAAAGGCCGCCTTGCGGTGAGGTGCGGCGACCGAGATGACGACGCTTGTTTCGCCGATCTCGAGCCGGCCGAGCCGATGGACGATCCCGACATTCGATATCTCAAACTCGGCCTTCACGCGCTCGATCAGCTTCTGCATTTCCTTCAATGCCATCGGTTCGTAGGCCTCGTAAACGAGATGGTCGGTTTCGTGAACCTCGCCGGTGGTTTTGTCCTTGGTAAACTGCCGTGCATAACCATCCAACGTCACCGTCGCGCCGCATTCGGGCGGCACAACACGCCTGGCGACGCTTGAAAGGTCGATGGGTTCGGTTGTTAACTCAAAGAAATCCATATTTGACGCCTGGCCCGTCATCCGCCGCTTACCGCGGTAAAGATCGCGAGTTCATCGCCGTCATTAAGTGATTTGTCACCGTTGGCAAATTCCTGATTCACTGACAAATGGAGGCGATGGTTGTCGAGCCGAGGGTGGTCGGCGATGAGCCTTTCGAGGACGTCAGACGCTTTCGAATCGTCCGGCAGATCGACCTCGATGAGCCTTTTCCCGGCTATGTCTGCTGTAGCCCCGAAAAAGAGAACTTGAACGGTCATAACACGGCACCGCCTATTTGATCGCTCCCGCGATCGGACTCGATGCCGAGGCATACAGGCGTTTGGGCATTCGTCCCGCCAGATATCCGAGGCGGCCCGCCTGGACGGCGAGTTTCATGGCTGTTGCCATTGCGGCAGCATCCCCGGCCTCGGCGATCGCGGTATTCATTAGAATTGCGTCTGCACCGAGTTCCATCGCCACGGCCGCATCTGACGGAACGCCGACGCCGGCATCGACGATGATGACCGCATCGGGCAGCTGCTCACGCATGATTCTAAGATTTGACGGATTTTGCACACCCATTCCCGAACCGATCGGGGCGGCGAGCGGCATAACCGCCGGGCAGCCCGCATCGAGCAGTTTCTTTGCCATTATAAGGTCGTCCGAGAAATACGGCAGCACGATGAAGCCCTCCGCGATCAGCACTTTGGCGGCCGCCAGCGTCTGCTCGTTATCCGGCAGCAGCGTAACCGGATCGCCGATGACCTCGAGTTTGATCCAATCGGTGTTCAGGGCCTCACGGGCAAGCCGCGCTGTCCGGATCGCGTGTTCGGCGTCGTAACAGCCCGCCGTATTGGGCAATATCTTCATCTGCGGATCGAGGTGGTCCAGAAAAGACTCGCTTGACCCATCGAGCGGGACACGGTTGACGGCCACCGTGACCATCTCGGCTCCCGAAGCCTTGTGTGCGGCCTTCATCTCATCGTACGAGCGATACTTGCCCGTGCCGATTATGAGGCGTGAGTTGAACGTTGTATTTGCGAGCTGAAAGTGATCCGACATAAATAGGAATTTATCACAGACAGCTCAGAGGTGACAGAGGACGCCGATGTTCGTCCGTGAATGACGCGAACGATGCTGCACAGGACGTTGCCGATCTCGTTTTCAATAATGGTCGATCCGCATGGGATGCGAGTCAAGCGGTCGTGGTCGTCGAACTGCCCCGTTCGCTTTGCCTGCCTGTCGTTGTTCGCTATCCGCCGCCGACAAAGTGGACGACCTCAATGCGGTCGCCGTCGCTGACGGTGGTTTCGGGCCAATCTGCACGGCGTACCACTGATCGGTTGAGTTCGATCGCGACACGTTGATGCGGCAGCGACAGTTGGTCGAGCAATTGTACAAGATCTGTTTCGGCCGGGACCTGACGCGCTTCGCCGTTCAGATAGACAGTGATATTTGCCATCAAGGCCAATTTTGGGCGTTGAAACTCAGAAATTCAAATTTGCGGCAGCGGTAATTTGCGGTAATTGTACGAGTGTGATCAGCCCGGGGTCACGATCCGCCTCAGTTCGATCTCCTCGCCGCCTTGCGAAGCACGCAGCAGCAAGGCCGCGCGGCCGGATGAAAAATGCGGCAGCTGTAGGTGAACGCGGGCGATGCCGTTCCCGTCAGACTTTGCGTGAAAAATAACGGGACGAAAGCTCGACCCGAGCACCTTGACCATTATCTGAGCGTCGGCAACCACCTTTCGATCGGTGCCACGGCAGATCATGGCCGTGACCGTGACGCGGTCGCCGCCCTTGAATTTTGATTCGCCGAGCAGTTCGATGCTGAGTTTTTGGTTCGTGGGTCGTTCCTTGCCCGAAAGCTCGCTGACGACGGCGACGGCCTCGGCCGGAAGCAAAATGTCGTCCTCGATGATCTCGACGTCCTCAAAGATCGGTGCGTCGAAAAACTCGTCTGCCGAAAATTCTTGTGTTACAACCGAGATCGGCAACTCGATAGGGGCAGCGGCGGGCTCTGCGGCCGGGGGTTCCGGCGTACTGAATGAGACGATCCGCTGTGTTTCGACCCGGGCGACAGGTGTCGGGGCTGCGGTTTGGGCCGTCTCGGTCTGCACATTCGGGGACTCAGCCGCGGCCTTAGCCGCACTTGCCTTTGCGGTCATCGCCTTCAGTTCATTGATCCGCCCGGCACGAATTGCCGCGCAGATCAGCTTGTGCTGCTTTTGGACCCGTTCGGCGACGACGGTCTCGACGATCTCCTCGGCGGCGAGGTCATCATAATTGGTGCGTTTGCTGGCGAGGATCGTGCCGCGGTCGTAAACAAGCGAGATTATCTTGCGCGACGGCAGCCCTTTGTCTTCGGTCTGGACGTGATAAACGACACCGTCGAACTCTATATCTGTATTAAAACCAGCGATCACAGCTTAATTTTTATCCATCGGCGAAGTGGGATAATGGCGGAATTCCGGCACGGTCTGCCACTCTTGAAATTAGCATACGGGCTCGTTCGCGGTCAACGAATTAGTTTGAGATACATGGGGTGAAAGTTCGGTCAAATCGCTCGCCGGACTGCCTTGACACCAATACAGGCTTAACTTACGATTGAGTTTGTGCCAAAAGTCTCATACTGATTTAGTAATAAGCAGGAAAATTCCTGCCTTCTGCATATTTTTTCAAGAGGTAGGTTCAGGGGTCTAAATGTCAGAATTCAGCCTAATGGATTACGCTCCGCTCGCCGTGATGTTTCTCGTCGGGGCGGGGTTTACGGCGAGCCAATTGCTCGTTACAACGCTGATCGGTCCGAGAAAAAGGACGGCCACCAAACTGATGCCGTACGAGTGCGGCAAGGATCCCGTCGGATCGGCACATGACAAGTACTCGGTCAAGTTTTACACCGTCGCCGTGATATTCCTCCTCTTCGATATCGAAGTCCTTTTCATTATCCCGTTCGCCGTCGCTTTCAAGAGCCTCCTCGCCGAGCAAAAGATCTCGGGCATTGCTTTCGGTACCATCGCATTTATCGAAATACTTGTATTTATCGCAACGCTGATCGTCGGGTTTATCTACGTTTGGAGAAAGGGCATCTTCGATTGGGGTCTGCAGGCACGCGCTGAGGCGAGGGCCGAGGCCAAAGCAATGGCACGGCAAAACCGTGAGATCAAGAGGGCGGCGTAACATAAAATGGGTCTCGAAAATACATTATTTGAATCATTGCCGGATGTCGTGACGGTCAAGCTCGATGCGGTCGTCAACTGGGCCCGCAAGAGCAGTCTTTGGCCCGCAACCTTCGGCCTGGCCTGCTGCGCGATCGAGATGATGAACACGGTCGCGGCTCGTAACGATCTGTCGAGGTTTGGGGCCGAGACATTTCGCGCCAGCCCGCGACAGGCCGACGTGATGATCGTGTCCGGCCGCGTTTCGCGAAAAATGGCCCCGGTTCTGCGACGTATCTATGACCAGATGCCGGAGCCGAAATGGGTGATCTCGATGGGCGCGTGCGCCACGTCGGGCGGTGTGTTTGATAACTATGCGATCGTTCAGGGCGTCGATAAGATCGTCCCGGTCGATATCTACGTCCCGGGATGCCCGCCGCGTCCGGAAATGCTCGTCCATGCCATCACGATGCTGCAGGACAAGATCATGAAAGAGTCGGTCAAGGATCGGCGCGACACATTTGAGACCGAATCTCGCGAGTCGATCGTTCCCGGAACCTTGCCGGTGACCGAAGGAACGGCACTCGAACGTGAGGTTCAGGCCGAGGTTGCCGAAAACAATGCTTCGCGGCCGTATTCGGTACCGTCGAAGCACGAACGGCGAAAGAGTTCGTAATGGCGAAAGGCCTTTTCATTGTCCTGGCGGTCATTGCCGCTCTCGGTTCAATGCCGAATGTGGCGTCCGCGCAGTCCGGCAAAGGCTGGACCGCTCCGAAACTTGGTGTTTGGCGGGTAACGGGCAAGGACGAAGAGGGCCTCAGATGGGCCGGATCGATGCGGCTCAATTCACGCCGAACAGTAACTGGCGGGGTCAGGTATCGGGGTTACTTTGACTGGCGTTCGAGTGACCGAATGAGTTCGGGACGCGAGTTTTTCAACGCGGTGTTCAACCGCCGCAACGGCAGCCTCAGGATCGCCGGCTATCGCGTTACGCGAGCAAAGGGCGACATTGCGGCAGGGCGGTATTTAGGGCATTTAACGGGACGGGGCCGCCGGGTCGTTCGCGGCACTTGGGGCGGCGTCGACGTCATAAAGGGTAAATGGTCGGCCGTCTGGGCCGGAATAAGGTAGGAAAGTTGGTTATGGCATCTCTCTTGGATTTCGTCGAAAAGATCAGGGAAAAAAACGGTGAATGGGTCTCGGCCGTGGCCGAAGCTCACGGTGAAGTGACCGTTACGGTGCCGCGTGAAGCCGTTATCGACATCTGCGAGTTTCTCCGTGATACTCAGGGTTTTGATATGCTCGCCGACCTTTGCGGAGCCGACCGCGGGCCGGAAGAAGATCCGAGGTTCGAGGTCAACTATCACTTGTTCAGCACCACGCACCATAAACGCCTGCGGCTGAAGGTTTTGCTCAGTGACGACGACCCGAGTGTCGAATCGGCAACGACCGTTTGGCGTACGGCCGAGTGGCACGAACGCGAAACTTATGATCTGTTAGGCATCAAGTTCACCGGCCACCCGGATCTGCGCCGCATATTGCTGCCGTCTGATTTTGACGGGCACGCATTGCGAAAGGACTATCCGCTGCGCGGCTATGAGCCGTACAGCATGAATTAGAACGTGGTGAGATGTGGATCGTAAGTAGAGCCTCGGCGATCATGCCGGCTATTTACGGTTTACGATTGACGATTCACTAAAATATGAGCGTTGCAGTAGAAAATATCCCCGGCCAGTTCGAGGTAATGGATTCGGCACTCGAATCGCAGATGACGCTTTCGATGGGGCCGCAGCACCCCTCGACGCACGGCGTTCTTCGTCTTGACCTACGGCTCGACGGCGAACTCGTCATCAAGGCGATCCCGGACATCGGCTATCTCCATACCGGTATGGAAAAGCTCTTTGAGTACCGAAAGTACCAACAGGGCATCGTCATAACAGACCGGATGGACTATCTCAACCCGCTCGGCAACAACCTTGCGTACGTGATGGCGGCCGAGAAGCTTTTGGGGATCGAGATACCTGAGCGTGCCCAGGTGATCCGCGTTCTGATGTGCGAACTGCAGCGGATCGCTTCGCACATGGTCTGGCTCGGCACGTCGTGTCTGGACATGGGCGCGATGACGCCTTTCTGGTTCACATTCAAGGAACGCGAAAAGATACTTAACCTTATCGAGTCGGCATCAGGCGGACGAATGACGCCGAGCTATTTCCGCATCGGTGGTTTGATGATGGACCTGCCGGCCGGATTCGATAATCGCGTCAAACAGTTTCTCGCGGATTTCCCGGATGCCCTGAATACCTTTGACACCCTCGTTACAGGCAACACGATCTGGCAGAGCCGGACAAAGAATATCGGGATCATCTCACGCGAGGATGCGATCTCTTGGGGATTGACGGGGCCGAGCCTTCGCGGCAGCGGCGTCGATCTCGACCTCAGGCGCGACGACCCGTATTCGGGATACGAGACCTACGATTTTGAGGTTCCGACCGAGCCGGACGGCGACGTTTGGTCGCGGTTCAAGGTGCGGATGCGCGAGTTGACCGAGTCTTATAAGATCGTCCGGCAGGCTCTCGAACGCCTGAAGCCGGGCCCGATCAAGGCAGACGCGCCAAAGGTCGTTCTGCCCGATCGCGACGATATGCGCAAGCATATGGACTCGCTCATTCACCATTTCCTGATCGTCGCCGAGGGCTTTAACGTGCCGGAGGGCGAGGTCTATCACGCTATCGAGGCGTCAAAGGGTGAACTCGGCGTTTATATGAAATCGAACGGCGGCCCGAAGCCGGAGCGGGTGCATTTCCGCGGGCCGAGCTTCGTTAATTTATCCGCTCTGCCCGTCATGGCCGAAGGCGAAATGATCGCCGACGTTGTAGCCGTTATCGGCAGTCTGGATATTGTGCTTGGGGAGATCGATAGATAATCATGGCAGCAGCAACTCCAACAAGTTTTACGGACAAGATAGTCGTTTCTGACGAAGTCGCCGAGTTCTCGCCGGCCGTCATCGACGAGATGAAATCGCATTTGGCAAAGTATCCGGCTGACCGTACGCGGTCGGCGCTGATCCCGCTGCTTTTCGTTGTGCAGCGTGAGCGTGGCGGCTGGATCGACAATCCCGGAGTGAATTTTCTGGCCAAATTCCTGAACCTCGAGGTTACGGACGTCTGGGAGACCGCGACGTTCTACTCAATGTTCAACCTGCGGCCCGTCGGACGGCACCACATCCAGATCTGCAAGACGCTGTCGTGCAAGATCATGGGCGAGCCGGACATTACGGATCACATTTGCTCAAAGCTTGGCATTCATCCCGGCGAGACGACCGAGGACGGCAAATTTACTGTCTCGCTGGTCGAGTGCCTCGGCAGCTGCGGTACGGCGCCGATGATGCAGATAGGGTTTGATTATCACGAGGATCTGACTATCGAAAAGGTCGATAAGATACTCGATGATTGTAAATAGGTGATCGCGGTCGAAAGGTAAGTAGTGGCGACGTCTGAAAGGACATTGATATTAAGCGCTTGTTAACGCTTGGGCCATCGCAGATGGTCCGGGGTCTTGAATATGGAAATCAAAGCAATTGGCTGTGAGCCATTACAACTCAAGCGAATGCACATCAAAGATGGGCATACGCTAAAGGTCTATCGTGAAACCGGCGGTTATAAGTCACTTGAAAAGGCGCTCAAGATGGCACCGGCCGATATTATCGAGGAAGTCAAAAAGTCGGCCCTTCGCGGCCGGGGCGGTGCCGGATTTCCGACCGGTATGAAGTGGTCCTTTGTGCCGAAAGACTCGCCTAAGACAAAATACGTCGTCTGTAACGCGGACGAATCCGAACCCGGCACGTTCAAAGACCGCTACCTGATGGAACGCGACCCGCACGCCCTCATCGAAGGGATGCTGATCGCCGGGTTTGCCCTCGGATCGACGACCGGTTACATCTACACCCGCGGCGAATACCGGTATTTGATCGACATTATGGATGTCGCCCTCGCCGAAGCCCGCGAAGCCGGCATTTTGGGTGACAACGTGATGGGTTCCGGATTCAAAATGGATATCCACACCCACACGGGAGCCGGAGCATACATCTGCGGCGAAGAGACCGCACTGCTTAGTTCGCTTGAGGGATTTCGTGGCCACCCGCGAATGAAGCCGCCATTTCCGGCGGTCGAGGGTGTGTACGCATCGCCGACCGTGGTCAATAATGTCGAAACGCTGACCGCTGTTCCGCAGATCATCGAAATGGGCGGCGATGCCTGGCGCAACCTCGGCACCGAGAAATCGGGCGGAACAAAATTGTGGTCCGTCAGCGGGCATGTCAATAAACCGGGCGTTTATGAACTTCCGATGGGCTACGCCGATATGGAAAAGTTCATAATGGAGGATTGCGGCGGCATTCGCGGCGGCAACAAGCTTAAGGCGGTAATCCCCGGCGGCTCAAGCGTTTACATCATGAACGCCGAACAGGTCATCGGCAAAAACGTGACGATGGACTACGAGGGCCTGGTAGCCGGCGGGTCGATGGTCGGGTCCGGCGGATTTATCGTCATGGACGACACCGTCGATGTGATGGAATCGACTAAGAATTTGACCGAGTTTTATAAGCACGAATCGTGCGGCTGGTGTACGCCTTGCCGAGAGGGAACCGATTGGCTGGTCAAGATATTTAACCGTATCTCTGAGGGCGGCGGCCGTCCGGAAGATGCCCAGCTGATGCTCGACATTTGTGACAACATCGAGGGCAAATCGTTTTGTCCGCTAGGTGACGCCGCGGCGTGGCCGATCCAGAGCGCGATCAAGCAGTTTCCCGAAGATTTTAAGAAATGGCTCCAGAATAAGGCTAACGGAAACGACGTTACGGCAAATATCTGATGCTGCTGCAGAGAGTTATTCATCGGCTGGTGCTAGTTCTGCCATTGATGCTGCTGGTTTCGATCGCAGCGGCGGGGCAGGAAAAATTGCCGGTGATAATAGTTCCGGGGTTGACCGGTTCTGAATTGATAAATAAGCGGACGAACGAGGTCGTCTGGTTCAAGGCACCGAGGTCCAAGGACGATGATCTGCGCATGCCCGTGACGGCAAACGTGCTCAGATCACGCGACGACTTAGTACGTGGCGATATTCTCAGAAGCGTCAAGGTCGGCATCTTCCCGCGGATCGATGTTTACGGCGGATTGGTCGAAACTCTTATTGCAAAAGCCGGTTACCACGAGGAGTCGTGGCAGAGCCCGACGTCGAAGGGCGACACGGCAGCGATATATGTATTTCCGTACGATTGGCGGCGGGATAATGTCGAGAATGCCCGGTTGCTGATACACGAGATCACGGCATTAAAGCTTAAGCTGAAACGGCCGGACCTGAAGTTCAACGTGATCGCGCACTCGATGGGCGGCATTATCACGCGGTATGCGGCAATGTATGGTGATGCCGACCTGCCGCCGGCGAATAGATCGCCGAAGCCGACCTGGGCCGGAGCCAGGCATTTCGGCAAAGTCGTCTTGCTGGGAACGCCGAACGAGGGTTCGGTCTTGGCGCTTAGGTCATTGGTCGACGGTTTTTCGATCGGCGGGATCCACATTAACCTGCCGTTCGTGCAGGATCTTTCTAAATTTGACCTGTTTACTATACCGTCGGCATATCAGCTTTTGCCGGCGCCCGGAACATTGAGAGTTACGGATGAGAATTTTGAGCCGATCAGCATCGACCTTTACGACCCCAAGGAGTGGGCCAAATACGGATGGAGTGCGATAGACGACAAGGGATTTCCGGCCCAGTTTCGCCTTGCGGAAAGGCGGGCGGCACCCGAGTTCTTTGCTTCGGCGCTATTGCGGGCGAAACGGCTGCACGAGGCGTTGGCGGCCGGGGCGGCGTCTAACCGGCCGGGATTGTTCCACATTGTTGGTGCCGATTGTAATGATGCTCTCGACCTTATCGTGCTTCGCCGTGACAAGCGGACGGATCAGTGGGTCACGATGTTCAAGCCGGCATCATTTTTGAAGAATTCGGGCGATAAGGTCACGCACGAAGAGTTAAAGGATTTAATGCTTGCCGACGGCGACGGCGTTGTGACCAAAAGGTCGCTTGAGACCGATACGCAGACGCGTTTTGCCGGGACGTCGGTCATTAAGCCGGCATCGAGCAAGTTCATTTGTGAAGAGCATAATAAACTCGCGGCGAACAGTGACATTCAGAATTATCTGATGAGTTTGTTCGAGATCGCTCCGGCGAGTGAAAAAGCGGCGAAATGAGGCCGCACTTGTCGAAAAGGCAAGTTTGTTATTTCAGCGTTTAAGATCACGCCCGTGGGCATTGGCAAAATTACCGCGGAAACGCATTATTCGAGAATAGTTTGATGTCAACAGAACTGATTAAAGTCACAATAAACGAACAGGATTTCGAGGTGGAAAAAGGTGCCCGTCTGATCGACGTGTGCCGTGAAAAGGGCTTTGGGATCCCGTCATTCTGTTATTACCACGACCTCGCGTTGCAGGCTTCGTGCAGAATGTGCCTCGTCCGCATCGACAAGATGCCCAAGCTCCAGACGTCGTGCACCATCTCTTGCACCGATGGAATGGTGGTCACCACCCAGAGTGAAGAGGTCGAAAAGGCTCAGCGGGCGATGGGCGAATTTCTGCTCGCCAACCATCCGCTGGACTGCCCGGTCTGCGACCGCGGCGGCGAGTGCGAGCTGCAGGAGGTGATCTTCGATTGGGGCGACGTCGAACAGCGTTTTTCCGAGAAGAAGGACGCGCAGCCTGAAAAATATCTGTCGCCGATCGTCGCCAATGACCCACAGCGGTGCATCCTCTGCAAACGATGCACGCGCGTTTGTGACGAGTGGATGGGCGAGGATGCCATCGAGGCCGGCAACCGCGGGGCAAACACCGTGATCGGTACGTATGGCGGCTGGCTCAACTGTTCGCAGTGCGGCAACTGTATTGAGGTATGCCCGACCGGCACGCTTCTCGACGGAGTTTACCGGCACGAGACGCGTCCGTGGGAACTCGATCAAACCGTTTCGACCGACGTTTACGGTTCGGACGGCATGCAGTTGAGCATCGGTTCACGCGGAGGCACGATCCACCGTATCGTTGCCCGCGACCGATATGTCAACGGCCTGAACGGCGAGTTTCTGGACGTCAAGGCTCGTTTCGCACACGGTTTTGTCGATCACCCGGACCGTATCAAAACGCCTATGATCCGCTATTCGAAAGGCGGCAAACTCATCCCCGCGACCTGGGACCAGGCCGTAAAATTCACGGCTGAGAAATTTAAGGCGGCCGGCAAGTCGGTGGGCGTCATCGCGAGCCCGCGATTGACCAACGAGTCGGTCTTCACGCTCAAACGGTTTGCCGCCGAGGCGGTCGGAACCGACAATTTTGCGGTTTCCGAGGACAGCAGCCTCGATTCCGTCTTTGCCAATCTCAGCGTCGAGCTTTGCACGCACAGGGAGATCCGCCACGCCAAGGCCATCGTTCTGATCGGCGGCGAACCCGAAGAAGAACAGAGCTTTACCGCCAAGCAGATCCGTCAGGCAGTTCGCAACGGCGGTGCGAAATTTATCTGTGTTAACGACACGCCGATCAACTTATCGCGGCGGGCAACGCAGTTCGTCCACGTAAGGCGCGGCACGGCCGACGGTTTTGCCCTGGCTTTGGCGGACGCGTCGGCTGATGCCCTCGTCGCGGGCAAACTCGGTATTGACGCCGGTGAGATCGCCGCCGTGCGGCAGGCCATCAACGATGCTCAGGGCGACGTGATATTTATGATCGGCAATGAGTTGTCGGCAGATGCTCAGGCCGCTATCGCCGGCACGGCCGCTAAGTTTGCGGGTGAGGGCCGCCGCGTCTTGCTCCATCCGCTGGCAAAATACAATAACTCGGTCGGTGCCAATGATATGATGCCGGCCCGAAAAGCTGTTCGGGATGTCATCAGCGGATCAAAGGCCCTGTTGATCGGAGGCAGCCTCCAATCGACCGACGGCCTCGCGGGCAAGGACTTTGTCGCGGTTCAGGAATTGTTCCTGACCGAAACGACGGAGTTTGCTGACGTTGTTTTCCCGGCCGCTAGTTTCGCCGAGGTTGACGGCACGTTCACAAATAATGCCGGCAACGTTCAGCGTGTCCGAAAGGCCATCGAGCCGCTGCACCGTTCGAAACCTGATTGGGTGATCGCATCGCTTATCGCGAGGGAAATGGGTGTCGATTTCGGCTACGATTTCTCGGCGTCGCAGGTATTTAAGTCGATCGCGGAGAGTGTGCCTGCGTACGAGGGGCTTCGTTACCCGGCTCTCAAGGACGAGTCTGATCCGGCACGTGCCAGGTACAGCGTCACCGGTTCGGCTGACGTGTCCGGCTCGGTTGCGGCCTTGAGATCCGCCGTCGAATCGATGAGCGACGAAGCCGACAAGAATATGGAAACGCCGCGGGTGGGACACAAACTTCATCGCCTGACGACGATGACGAGCAAGACCGAGCAATTTCACCTGTTGGCTCACGGCAATCCGAAGCCCGGCAATCTGCTGGTCTCGCCGCTCGTTCAGTTTGCTCTCGACGGCAAGCCGTTGGATGAGAATTTGGCCGAGTCGGCCGCTGTCGGTGCCGCCGACAGGGCGTTGATCGGCAAATAGTTTTTGTTATGGAATCTGTTATTAAGACTGCATTTCCGTTCGTGGTTTACGGCATCGGCGTACTGATGGCGTTTCAGATCGTGCTGATGATCGTGGCATACACGGTCCTCGCCGAACGCAAGGTACTTGGCTGGATGCAGGGACGCATCGGGCCTAACCGGGTCGGGCCGTGGGGCGTGCTCCAGCCGTTCGCGGACCTTCTGAAGTTTATCTTCAAGGAAGATCTGACGCCCGACAAATCTACGAAATTCGTTTATTTTCTGGCTCCGCTGGTCGCTCTGACATGTGCCCTGATGCCGATGGTGGTCTATCCTTTCGGGCCGGCGATCACGACCGTCGATTGGAGTTTTCTGCCCTACGGGCTCGGCGAAGGCGTCACCGCTCTGCCGCTGACGATCGCCCGGATCGATGTCGGCGTGCTCTTCATCCTCGGCATCACGTCCGTTGGCGTTTACGGCATCGCCCTCGCCGGCTGGTCGTCCAACAATAAGTATTCGCTCATGGGCGGCCTGCGTTCGTCGGCACAGATGATCTCATACGAACTAGCGATGGGAGCGTCGGTCATCGGTGCCGTGATGCTTGCAGGAACGCTCGACCTGAACGGCATCATCTTTGCCCAGATACATTCGCCATTTCGGTGGTTCATCATTCCGCAGTTCATCGGTTTTGTCGTCTTTTTGATCGCGGCCTTTGCCGAGACGAACCGCGTACCCTTTGACCTGCCCGAGGCCGAGACCGAACTTGTCGCCGGTTTTCACACCGAATATTCGGCGCTCAAATTCGCACTTTTCTTTATGGCCGAGTACGTAAATATGTTTACGGTCTCGGTCATGTGTACGGTGCTTTTCCTTGGCGGTTGGTATGTTCCGGGGCTTGGCCGATTGCTGGAACCGGGCTCGATCCCGTACGCGATCGTCAGTCACGCGGCATTTATCGGCAAGATCTGTGCGTTCCTGTTTCTCTTTATCTGGGTTCGCGGTACGCTGCCGCGATTCCGTTTTGACCAGTTGATGAACTTCGGCTGGAAGTTTCTGCTTCCGGTAGCGTTGGCAAACGTCATTTTGACGATCATCGTGGTCTACTTTTTGAATAGCTAGCATTATGGTCACGACAGCCTTATTTTTTACCTTTGCCGGCCTCGCTATCGCATGTGCGATCTCGATGGTGTATCACCGAAATCCGCTGTACAGCGCAATCTCGCTGGTTGGCGTCTTTATCTCGCTTTCGTGCATATATCTGACGCTGGCGGCACCGTTCATCGCGGCCGTTCAGATCCTGATCTATGCCGGAGCGATCATGGTTTTGGTCGTCTTTGTCATAATGCTGCTCAATCTCGATGACGAACCGACGGCTAATCGGCTGAAATATCTCTGGGCACTTGGCGGAGGTCTCGGGGTGCTGCTTCTGGCACAGACCTTTTTCATCTTTTACGCGGTCATGCGGGCGCCGAATGTCCCCTCGGACCAGACGTTGACGGCCGGCAAAACCATGAGTATCGGACAGGCCATGTACACCGAATATCTGCTGCCGGTCGAGATCGTCGGGATTCTGCTGCTGATGGCGATCATCGGCTCGGTGATACTTGTTCGGCGGCTGAATCAGCCGAAGCTGGAACTCGTTGTCGATAACGAACTTGAATTGAGGCACGAAGAAAAGCCTCTGATCTAAACGAAAATGGAACCAAGTTTAGCCAGTTATCTGGCACTTTCAGGAATATTGTTCACGATCGGTGCGGTTGGCGTTATATTCAAGCGCAATGCGATCGGGATGTTTATGTGTATCGAGCTGATGCTCAATGCCGTAAATCTCACATTCGTGGCATTTTCGCGTTATTTCGGCGATGTGACCGGACAGCTTTTTGTCTTTATGGTAATGTCGGTCGCGGCGGCCGAAGCTGCGGTCGGCCTCGGAATAATCATCGCGTTCTTCCGCAACAAACAGTCGGTCGATGTCGATGACGCGAGCCTGATGAAGAATTAGCGAAGGGAATCAGTAGATATCATGGAACTGCGAGTTTCAAAACTTTTCATCCTCTGCTGCCTGGCTGCCGTAGCCGTCGTTACGGCCGGCGGACAGGTGACAGATGCGGCGAAGACTGCGAACTCGTTCAACTCGATCACTCGTGCCGAGGTCGAAATGCTGGTTGCCAATGCCGCGGAATCAAATCCGAAGATCTTGGAAATGCTGGCCGAGGACCCCGAACTGAAACGGAAACAGATCGTTCAGATAAGGCAATTGCTGGCGTTGGCCAGTCAGGCACAAAAAGAAGGAATGTCGGCAGACCCGACCAACCGTCAGGAACTGGAGAACATTAGGGCCGAGATACTTGCCGTAAACTATGACAAGATGCTCAACAAGGGCAAGCCGGCGATGCCGGCGTTCGGCTATATTACGACCGCTCAGGTAGCAAAGTATTGGAGCGAGACGGGGCATGAAGCGGAATTTGCGAAATTTCTGGACGCGAAGATCAAGCTCCTCGGGGCTGAGATGCCTGACCGCAAAATAACTGCCGAGGAAAGAGAGCAGGCCCGCGACGTATTTGCCAAAACACAGGTCTATCTTGCCGAGTACGAATCGAAGCTGAAGAGCGGGACAATTGCTAAAGTAGCGGCCGCCAACGCCGATCTGGTGGTCAAGATGCAGCAGGCACAATTTTTGTACCGGCTCTTGTCTGAAAAACTGACCGAGCGGACAAATGTGACCGATGCCGAGATCAAGGCATATTTTGCCGCTCACCCGGAGATCGACCCGAATCGAAAGCGTGCGGCGGCTCAGCGTATTTTAGAACGGGCAAAGGCCGGCGAGGATTTTGCGGCACTGGCGAATGAATTTTCCGAAGATCCGGGTAATATCGCCGAAAACGGAGCCAAGAGCGGCGGATCGTACAAAGACGTTCCCGTTGGGCGAATGCTTGCTTCATTTGAGTCAGCGGCACTCGCTCTGCAGGCCGGCCAGGTCGCCCCCGAACTCGTCGAGACCGAACATGGCTATCACGTGATCAAACTCGAACGAAAGCTCGGAAAGAAAAGGGCATCTGACGAGGCGACCTATGATGTTCGACATATCCTGATATCGACAAAGGTCGAGAATCCCGATGATCCAAGCGGTTCGAGCGTGCCTGCCGGAGAGTTTGTCAGGAGCAAACTCTCATCCGAAAAGGAAACGGCACTGATCGCAAAGTATGTTTTAGAGAACAATGTCCAGGTTCCGGACGATTTTACGGTTCCGGCACCGGCGGCCAAACCGCCGGTCAGGAACAGATGATCTATGAGGACAGCAACGCGGGACAGGCAACATTTGGTCTGATCTCGCCGAGATCGTGGGTCTGGCTGACAACTACGATGGTTAGAATTGCTAAACGCGGTCGGCTGTTTATTTCAAATGATTGAAAATAATCTTTTAAGTCTCATAATTTTTGCCCCGCTGGCCGGTGCCGTGATCAATTGGCTGATCGGCGGCCGGCTCAAGAACGAATTGTTCAGCGGAGCGGTGGCTTGCGGGACGATCGTCATCTCGTGCGCGGTGGCATTCTACATCGCATTTGTTGCAGAAGGCGGTGCCTTGTTTATCGACAAACCGGTTCTCGACCAGATCTGGACGTGGATACAGGTCGGCAATTTCCGAGCGGATTTCGGGCTCGGGATGGATCGCCTGTCGGGTATCTACGCGTGCTTTATCACCTTCGTCGGGCTGCTGATCCACATCTTTGCGACCGGTTATATGAAGGGTGATCCGGGCTTTTACAGATTTTTTGCTTACCTGAACCTCTTCATGTTCTCGATGCTGACGCTCGTTTTGGCGGATAATTTTCTGCTGATGTTCGTCGGATGGGAAGGCGTCGGCCTCTGCTCGTACTTGCTGATCGGTTATTACATCAAAAAGGACGAGGCTCGAAAGGCCGCCAAGAAGGCCTTTGTAATGAACCGCATCGGCGACTGGGGCGTGCTGATGGGAATTTTTCTCGTTTTCACGCTGACCGGATCGATCTCGTTCTACGACAAGGTCGTTGACGGCCAGCAGGTTCAGAGTGCATTTACATTCATTACCCAGAACATGGGCACCGATCCGTTTACCTGGGGAGCGATATTTGCCGGTGGCCTGACGTCCGCGGCCGTGCTGCTATTTATCGGGGCGACCGGTAAGTCGGCCCAGATACCGCTGCTCACGTGGCTGCCGGACGCGATGGCCGGCCCGACACCGGTTTCGGCTCTTATCCACGCGGCGACGATGGTCACGGCCGGTGTTTACCTTGTCGTTCGTGCCAATTCGATCTATCAATTTGCGCCGACCGCGATGTGGATCGTGGCAGTGATCGGTGCGGCGACAGCGATCTTTGCGGCGTCGATCGCGATCGCCCAAAACGACATTAAAAAGGTCCTGGCGTATTCGACCGTCTCGCAACTCGGGTTCATGTTCCTGGCGGCGGGTGTCGGAGCGTTTGTCGTGGCGATCTTTCACGTGATGACACATGCCTTTTTCAAGGCATTGCTGTTCCTCGGTTCGGGCTCGGTCATTCACGGCATGCATCACGAACAGGACATGCGCAAGATGGGCAATCTCAAGAAATATATGCCCATCACGTTCATCACGATGGCGATGGGCTGGTTGGCGATCTGCGGCATTCCGATCTGGGCAGGGTTCTTTTCAAAGGATGAGATCCTGTATAAGACCTTTGCCGCCGACAACTATTTTCCGGGCGGGCCGTTCCCGGGCAACGAGGTTTTGTGGGTAGTGGCGACCCTGACGGCAGTTTTGACCGCAGTTTATATGACGCGGATGATGGTCATGACGTTCTGGGGAACCGAGCGTTTTCATGATGCACTGCCCGGTGAAGAGCACGGACACGATCATGGCCATGACGATCATGCAGGAGCCCATGCCGCGGATGATGACGACGAACACCACGCCTTGCCGGCGGACTTTAAACCGCACGAATCGCCGTGGTCGATGACGGTTCCGCTCATTGCCCTCGCGATCCTATCAACGATAGGCGGCCTTGTCGGCATACCGTACGCGATGAGTTCGCTGGCCGGAGCCGGGGACGTCAACGTATTCGAGCATACGCTCGAACCCGTGATCGCGAAGGCCGGAAAGGGCGGCCACGAACTGCACGCGACACCGGCCTCGGCTGCCAAGCCGGCTGATGAACACGCAAAGCCCGAGACGGCGAAGACCGGATCGGCCGGTTCCGAATCGCCGGCGGCTGATCACGAGGCGCACTCGCCCGAGGTGATCGCAAAGGAACGCTGGCTGGCTCTTTTGTCCACCGTTCTGGCATTTGTCGGCATCGGTATCGGTTTTGCACTTTTCAAGGGCAACCCGCTGCGCGTGATGCCCAAGATACTCGAGCAGAAATGGCGTCTCGACGAACTTTACAACGGTTACATCGTCGATCCGCTCACCGATCTTTCCCGGAACGGCCTGTGGAAGGGGTTTGATGTCGGATTCATCGACGGCATCGTCAACGGCATCGGCCACTTTGTAATGGAGTTCGGCGGTGTGGTGCGACAATTACAGGTGGGTTTTGTTCGAAGCTACGCGGCTATCATTTTGTTTGGAGCGATGGTCGTGCTCGGGTACTTTATTTATTACGGTTTGAAACTTGTGAGTTAGTGGTTCGTTGATCACCGTTCGTTGCGGCCGTGGATGCCGCCGACGAACAACGGACGACCAACGACGAACAAATTAAATGGATCTCATTAATCAAAATCTCTTGACGATATTGATCCTGTTGCCGGTCATCGGCGCAGTGCTGACGCTTGCTCATCAGATGTTCTGGAAGCAGGAAAGTCAGCTCAAGTGGGTCACGCTCGGGTTTACGGTTCTCAACTTTCTGGTCTCGCTTGCACTTTTTTCCAAGTCGGCAGCAGCCGGAGCGAGCGGCTTTTTCTTCGAGCAGAACGTCCCTTGGATCAAGGCGATAAATACCAACTATCACGTCGGCGTCGACGGGCTCAGCTTTTGGCTTGTGATACTAACGACGTTCATAATGCCGATAGCGGTCATCTCGACCTGGCACGCGGTCGAAAAGCGGGCGACGGCTTTCTATGTTTTCCTGCTGCTGCTTGAGAGCGCGATGATCGGCGTATTTGTGTCGCTCGATCTGCTGGTATTTTATCTGTTCTTCGAAGCGTCGCTGGT
>JAIBCA010000002.1 GCA_019694345.1 Pyrinomonadaceae bacterium
TTGATGCGTTCGACCGCTTCGCGCATGCCTTTCAAAAGGAAAGGTTCGTGAAGGTGCTCGGGCGAAGGATCGAGGAACCGTCGGGCCTTTTCAGCCGTATCGTGGCCGCGAGCGATGAGAAGCGCAGCAATGAGCGGCCGGACCGCAAGCTCGGCGGCGAGCTTATTGACGGCATCGGCGTCATGCTTGCGAATATTCCAACGCTTTTGCATACGTGCGGGCGAACTTCTAATTATGGTTTCGACTAGTTGACGACCGGGCTGAGAACACCCTGCCAAAGCAAAATGAGCAGCACGGTGCCAAGTATCAGGCGATAAACGACAAAGATCGCGGTCGTATTCTTACGCAGAAAGGCGAGCAAGCCCCAAATTGCGAGATAGCCGACGATACCTGACACGATCGTGCCGACGAGCAACGGAACGAGGCTGTCGGGCGGCAGTATCTTGAGAGCCTTGCGAAGCTCAAGCAGGCCGCTGGCGGTGATCGCCGGGATCGACAGGAGGAATGAGAATCGGGCCGCGGTCTCGCGCTTTTCGCCGATCAGAAGGCCGCCCATGATGGTCGAGCCCGACCGGCTCGCACCCGGCATCAAGGCCAGAACCTGACAGAAACCCTGCACGATCGCATCCCAGATCCCAAGATGGCGGATGTCCTTGCGCTGTTTGCCTACGATCTCGGCGACCGTCAGCAAAAGGGCGATGACGATCAGCATTATCGAGATGACCCAGAGGTTCTTGGTGCCCGGCCCTTCGATAAAATCCTTGAAGACAAAGCCGATCGTGCCGATCGGGATCGACCCGAGAATGATCAGCCAGCCGAGCCACGCCTCGTCCGAGAGCCAGATCGGCCGAATTCCGTCCGTCCCTGAGAAACGCATACCGCGCTTGCTGGTCAACGCCGCATAGTGGTCACGCACGAACGCCCCGGCGATGCCCAGAATGTCGCCCGCAAAATAGACAAATACGGCTGCGAGCGTTCCCAACTGGATAACTGCCATCGTCGCGGTGACCATTTCCGGGTCGTGCCCGTAAATGCCCGTCCAGCGGCTCGCAAAGACAAGATGGGCGGTCGAACTGATCGGGATGAACTCGGTCAGCCCCTGAACGATCCCGAGAATAATGGCTTGAATTAGGTTCATATCGTAATGAATGGTTATTGTGCGACATCCGGCAAAAGTCCACAAGTCGGACAAACATCGGCGTTCCGGTCAAAAGGCGAGTTCGGTTCACTCGCGATACCGTGCCTTGCCGGCGATGCGGTCGTAGAGCCACGAAGGCATGAACTTTCCGGCACGAACGACGGTCGCGAGCTGCCAGGGGAACGCGGCAAATCGCTTTCGCTTCTCGATGGCCTTGATAAAGTGCGGGATCGCGTCGTCGAGCTCCATGAGATACGGCATCCGAGCCTCGCGGCCCGACGTCAGCGGAGTTTTGATAAATCCGGGCTGAATGATCGTGACATCGACGCCCTGGTGCTTGACGTCGAGGCGGACGCTTTCGAAAAGTGCGGTCATTCCGGCCTTGCTGGCCGAATAAGCCGCACTTTTTGGCAGCCCGCGAAACCCCGCGAGGCTCGAGATCGCGACGATGTGCCCGTTGCCGCGTTTGAGCATGCCGGGCAGAACGGCGTGGACCGAGTTGACCGCACCAAGGAGGTTGATGTCGATGACCTTCTTGACCGCCAGAGGTTGAAGGTCCCTCGTTTCGGCGTTGTTGCCGCCGATGCCGGCATTGGCGATCAGAATATCAATGTGCTCAAATTCGTGCACAAAGTCCTCGGCGGCGGCGGCGACAGCGTCGGCATCGGTGACGTCACAGGCAAAGACACGAGCCGTACCGCCGGCCTTTTCGCAACGCAGCCGAAGCTTGTCCAGCATATCGCGGCGGCGGGCAAGCAGTCCGATGACCGCACCTTTTTTCGCGAGTGCGACAGCAAGTCCTTCACCAATACCGCTCGACGCTCCGGTCAAAAAAACGCGTTTCCCGTGCCAATCCATGTTTTACCTCTTTGGCCGGGTCAGCGGCCCTTGTAATTTTCGGTCGTGACGAACCAGTCACCCTTATCGGTCTGCATAAGCTGAGCGACACGATGTTTGGAAATGAACCCCTCGTCATAAACAGCATTGGGGTCACGCGGACTATTGGGGGGCTTTTTGTCCAAGGCAATGTACTCGGCAAGCTTAGATTCGTCATCAAAAAAGTCGATGCGCGCGGTTGGGTTTGCCTTGTGATACGCCCAGGCGATCCTTTCAACTTCGTCCTTGCTAAGGCCCTTTCGGACGACGACCACAATCTTCGGATAGCCGTACACGCCCCTTGAACCACCGTAAGTTTGCTCCTCGAAAACCTCGTAATATGAATGATCCTTGAACGGACCAAGGTCGGCGATATCATCGAGGGCTCGGGTGTTGTTGACGGCACAAGCCGAAAAAAAGACGGCAACAGCCAAAATGATGATCGAAAGCGGGCTTCGAGGCATTGTGAGTAAAATATACGTCAAAACGGGCGTTCGTCAACCGTCGAGGCGCCGCATTTGGCGTCGATAAGCCTTTTGGCAGCTTCGTCGAGGGCCGTCTTGAACTTGGGATCCTTCGGGTCGAAGTCGTACTTGATCTTGGCGACCTCAAGAGCCTTTGTCAGATCGGTACATATGACCGCCCTATTATGGGGGCTTTCCTCTGACGCGGTCAGGATCAGGAACGTCGTCGGGTAAGAAGGTAGATAAAGAATGCGAAACGTTTCACCCTGACCCGGATAGACCGTCGAACTCGCCGATGGGAAAATGTTGAAGTCCCAAGTGTGAAAGTATGTCTCGACGTTCTCGCCGGCCGCTGTTTTGAAAACGATACTGTGCTTGTTGACCGTCCGATTATTGAGGCGGTTCCAGGTCGGCTCAACGTTCGTCACGACCGCGTCGGCCTGTTGACCGACAAGGTTTATCAGATAGCCGTCGATCAAGTGTGGGCGAAAGACGTTTACTCCCGAAAACAACAATGATCCGAATATAAACGTGTAAACGCCGCCGGCAGCAAGGTAAATGGCCGTTCGCCGTGCCATCGCGTCAACGGGCGTCCGCTCTCGGTAGTACCGACGCCAATACGACGCCATACTCACGCCGGCGATCGTAAAGAATATCGAGAATACAAAAAGCAAGACCCCGCGATTTGCGAGAAAAAACAATAAATGGGCCAAAAACTCCATCAGGCTACCATTATGCCGACGGTTGACTTGTCTTTCAAACGCGACTATATTTCGCCGATAACCATGCCAAACGATAATCTCTCGATACTTTCGGAGCATCGAAAAGGCCCGGCCGGCCAGGGCGAAGTATATGTTTACGAGATGAGGCGTTGCCAAAACTTTGCGTGCAGCTACGAGACCCTGGACGAGTCGGAAAGGCGTTGTCCGATGTGCGGTCGTAGTATGCTTGGCAAACGTGATTTTCGCGTGCTTGGCGGCATTCTGGTCGGATGCGGGGTGATCCTGACCGCGATCGGCGGTTCGCTACTGCTTTTTGTCGGCCCGAATATGCCGAAGAACGACCCGCAAGGCCGCGGAGGTTTCGCCATCGGAATATTCGTGCTGATCCTTGTCGGCGGGCTGGCCGCCGGGGCAGCCGGGGCAGCACAGATGCTGTCCGGAAAGAAAAATCAGGCGCTGCTCGGCATGATGGTAGCAATATTCGCGGTGCTCGCTCTGATCGCTTTCGTAAGCCGTTCTTTCTTTTAGGCGGAGACCGGTTTCACTAGACCTCGACGACGGTCGTTACGATCACGGGTTTACTGCTTAATTCCCTTTGAACAAATCGTTTGAGGTGGATGCGGAGGTTTTCCTTGAACACCTTTCGGTCGGCGATCTGCTCGGGTTTCATATCGCCGATGGCGGCCGAGACGGCGTCCCGGGCCTGTTTACCGAATGAATGGAGTTCGTCGAGTCCGGCAACGCCCTGAAATGTGATCTGCGGTTCGCCTGCGATCTTGTGCAGACGCTTATCGACGGTCACGACGAGTGAGATGGCTCCGCCGTAGGCGAGTTTTTTGCGTTCGCGGACGATGTCATACTCGATCTCCTCCATCGACTCTTCGTCGATAAAGGTCTTGTGCAGCTCGTGACGGTCGACTATCTTGGCGGCGTATTCGTCGATCTCAAGGACGTTGCCGTTCTCAATGAGGATGATATCGTCGTCGGAGTAATTGCCGACGTGATTCTTGATGAATTCCTTTTGCCGAAACAGCATGCGATATTCGCCATGGATCGGGACGACGTATCGCGGACGGGCGGTTTCGACCATGATCTTGATATCCTCCTGCGAGGCGTGGCCGGAAACGTGCACGAGTCGGCGCTTTTCCTCGATGATGTTTGCTCCGCGCTTGTAGAGGTGGCCGATGAGGCGGCTGATATTCTTTTCGTTGCCCGGTATGATACGCGCCGAAAGTACGACCGTGTCGCCCTTTTCGACCTCGATGCCCTTGAAGGTCGAGGTCGCCATGTTCCAAAGGGCAGCACGCATCTCGCCCTGCGAACCGGTCACCAAATAGCATATCTCGTCGTCGTCGAGAGCCCGCGACGTGCTGAGGTCGATCATCGTGCCGTGCGGTATCTGCAGCAGTCCCTGCTCATCGGCGATCTCGACATTCTTCTGCATTGACCGGCCGATGACGCACACCTTTCGGCCGAATTGATGGGCAACGTCGAAGACGATCTGCAGGCGGTGCAGCGACGACGAAAAGGTCGAAATGATCAGGCGTCCTTCCGTTTCCTCAAAGATCTCCTCGAATGCCGGTATCACCGCCATTTCCGACGGCGTTCGTCCCGGCACGGTCGCGTTTGTCGAATCGCACAACAGCGCGAGAACGCCATCGTCGCCGATGCGGCCGAGCGTTTTAAGATCGTATGGCTTGCCGATGACCGGCGTGTCGTCGATCTTGTAGTCGCCGGTATGGATGATCGTCCCGACAGGCGTATGGATCGCCAGCGAAAAGCACTCGACCAGAGAATGGGACGCGTGGATGAACTCGACCTTGAAGCTGCCGATCGACACGACGTCATTGGCCTCAACGCGGTGGAGCAGAACGTCATCGAGCATGTCGAACTCGCCCAAACGCTTTTCGGTCAACGCCAGCGTGAATCTTGACGAGTATACCGGCAGATTGAACTTGCGCAGGATGTAGGCGAGAGAGCCGATGTGGTCCTCGTGGCCGTGCGTCAGGATGATAGCGGTGAGGTCGTCGCGGTATTCCTCAAGAAAGTCAAAATTCGGGATACAGATATCAACGCCAAACGGCGTCTCCTCGGGAAAGCCCATTCCGGCGTCGATGATGATCATCTCGTCACCGTATCGGACGCCCATGCAGTTCATCCCGAATTCGCCGATGCCGCCGAGCGGTATGATCTCAACTTTTGCCATTATCGATACATCCTCACCTATTTTGAAACGCTGAGTATATCACACGTTGAGCGGCCCGAAACTAAGTTCGGGTGGATACTTGACATTTCTGTAAGGTATGGATAATATATGATTACAATTTGTGGGGGAGTAGAAACCTCTGTGACTTTTCAGAGGTCCTTCAGCATCGTCAATACGATCGTCAATACGCCAAGACGGTCCGGTGCGTTGGGAAATATCGAGACCTTTTGCGGCTAATGCCTGCAAGAGGTCTATCTGTTTGCAGGCCCGATCTCAAAAATGGGAGTGCAAATGACCGAATTTCTCAATCAGAGTATCAAAGAATACGAACAACATACGGATAACCGCGAAAAGTTCATAAACGCTTCGCGGCGGATCGTCAATCTCGTCAGGACGGCGGGTGAGCCATCGGACGACGTTGCCCTGCTGCTGCTGACACCGATGATCGAGATCGCGTGGGCGGACGGCCGAGTCGGCCGTGCCGAACAGAACGCAATTCTCGAGGCAGCCGATGCCTTTGGGCTGCTCAAGCATCAGTCGAACGGGTTGGTAGTGATGGACCGGCTATCTACACGGCCATCGTCCGCGGAGCTGTCAACGTGGTGGAGCGACCTCGGTAATTCGCTCGACTTTATGCCGATAGGCCAGACGCTGGCGGTTATCTCGCTGCTGCTCGAACAGTCCCGTTACATTGCCGGGCTCGGGCAAAAAGAGGTTTACGGACTGTGGCGCGGTTACAAGGCCGGCGAGGACGAACGCGTTGGCCTCGGTGTCGTCGAGCAGCGCCTCGGCCGTTTGAACGACGGCCGGCTAAGGAAGGCCGAACTGCCGTCGCCGGCGGCGGCGTCACATCCGGATGATTGCCTGACGGTTTTGCCGCTGATCAAGGTGGCCTGGGCCGACGGCCGCATTACCAAGCGGGAACGGCAGCTCATCTTCGATTCCCTCTTCGACCTCGGCGTCGAGCCGACCAACGACAACCTGCAGATGCTGCTGAAATGGCTTGAACTGAAGCCGGAGGACGACTTTTTTGAAGCGTCGATGTCCAAGCTCCGGTCCGGCCTTGAGAAACTCGACCGTGACGCACGCTCCGACAAAAAATACAGCCTGTTGTCGCAATGCACGCTCGTCGCCGAGGCGTCAGGCGGCGACACGGACGATGCATCAGGCGGTGCCAAGATCTGCCGGGAGGAGGTCGAAACCGTAAAGCACATCGCACGCCTGTTGAGCGGAGCGATCGAACGTAACCGTGGTTAACTGTCGGCCGTCCAGATAGACGGTAACCCGGGGACGTCCGGGCAAATAATTCTATGAACTTATTTCCATTTGCAGAATATTGGTGGCTTTACGGGGCATTTCTCGCATTCGTGTTGTTAATGCTGGCTATCGACCTCGGAATTTTCAATCGAAAGGAACACGTCGTTTCATTTAAGGAAGCAACGACGTGGAGCGTCGTCTGGGTGATGCTCGCGATGCTGTTCGCCGGCGGCTTTTATTGGTACACACTCGGCAAATTCGGCGAGGCGGCGGCAAAGACGTCAACGCTCGAATTTCTGACCGGCTATGTGCTCGAGTATTCGCTGTCGATCGACAACATATTCATTTTCGTGCTGGTGTTCTCGTATTTCGGCATTCCGGCCAAATACAAGCATCGAGTCTTGTTTTACGGCATTCTGGGTGCGCTCGTATTCCGGGCGATCTTTATCGCGGCGGGATCGGCGCTGATGCAGTTCCACTGGGTGATCTATCTTTTCGGCGGTTTTCTGGTGATAACCGGTATCAAGATGTTCTTTACCAGCAACGAGGAGATCGACCCGGAAAAGAACCTGCTCATTCGTACATTC
>JAIBCA010000004.1 GCA_019694345.1 Pyrinomonadaceae bacterium
AATAAAATGTCTCGCGGCCGGCGATCCGACCACGAGAGCGTGTATCAGGCGATCATTCCTAACAAGTTGATAGCAGAATTCAGCAATAACTTCCAGCTGGCGATCAACCACACTGGCAATCGACACAACTGCAGCATTTGCAGTTCGAACCGCAAGCACACGCCTCGGCCGAGCAGGTGCAGCATGTACAGGTGCCCTCGCACTGCGAAACGGTGGTCGACGATGAACGAACGATGTTTTCTGACGCGATCGGATTTGTGTTTTTCATTTCTATTATTCCTCTTTTCTATCAAATTTATTGCCGGTTTATTTCCGACAAAACCAGTGTAAAGCCTGTACTCGACTACAGAGTCAAGCACTTTTTTCAAAGTTCTTATAATTTTTCTAGGACACGAATTCAACCGCGGATTACTCGATGAGCACGAATCAAGAAACACCCGGTCGTGCTATTCGTTTAGTTCGTGGCCAAAAGTTACTGTGTTAAATTAAGGTAGATGCAAAAGGTTCTGACAGGCGAGCAAATGCGAGAGGTCGACCGCCTGACGACCGAGCGATGCGGTATTCCGTCGATCATCCTGATGGAAAACGCCGCTCACGCTGTCGCACGCGTCATCACCGAAAAATTCGGAGGGACGGTCAAGGGTAAGTCGGTACTTGTTCTTTGCGGCAAAGGAAACAATGGCGGGGACGGATTTGCAGTCGCCCGGATATTGTGGAATGCCGGAGCTGCGGTCACCATCTGCTTCCTGTTCCCGGACAATGAGATCAGCGGTGATGCGAAACAAAATCTAAGCATATTGCGCGGTCTTCATTCCGTTCAATCTCTTGACGCGGAATCCGCGATTTGCCTCGCGGAGGTTGGTACCCATCGCACTTTCTTTGACAGGCTGGACCCATTCCTAGGCCCTGATGTTGTTGTCGATGCCGTATTTGGAACGGGCTTGGTCCGGCCGTTGGGCGAAGAACTTTCAATATTAGCGAAGCAATACAACAGTATTTTTTCGGATGAAAATCGACCGCTTTTCCTTTCGATCGATATTCCGTCAGGGCTAAGCTCTGATGATGCTGAACCGATCGGCGAGTACTTCAGGGCTGATATAACGGTCGGCTTCACAGCAGCAAAGCCGGCGAACATCTTACCACCTGCCTCGCGCTCGAACGGTGAACTGATCGTCGCGAACATAGGGTCACCACAGGAATTGATAGACGAGCAGCATTCGCAATTGCTCTTTGCAGAAAGATCGGATGCTGCATTGTGGCTTGATCGAACGGAGTTTTTCGCTGATTCCTACAAGAACAAACGCGGCCACGCGCTTGTGATCTCGGGTTCAGAGAGCTACTCCGGTGCGGCGGTTTTGGTCGGCGATGCGGCGATGCGTTCAGGTGTCGGGCTAGTGACGGTCGCTACGCCGCGATCGTCGAAGGACTTGGTCGCCGCACGCGTTCTGCCCGAGATAATGGTCCTCGGAGTTGCCGAGACGGACGACGGTGCGATATCTGAGGCGGCATTCGGCGAACTTCACGCCCTGCTCGAAAAGGCGGACGCAGTGGCGATCGGCAGCGGGCTTTCGCAGAGCGACAGCACGCGTAAGTTTGTCCAGAACGTCATCGAGAAACGCAGATGCCTAACGATCGTTGACGCGGACGCTCTTAATCTCATATCGCCATTTCGCGGCGAGGCGCTGGGATGTACCGGCGGCCCGGCCGTGATATTGACGCCCCACGAAGGCGAGTTTCTAAGGCTGCTCGGCACAACCGACAATAACGCGATCAAGGACCGCGTTGCGGCCGTCCGTAATTTTTCACGCGAGCACAATGTCATTCTCGTCTTGAAAGGCGAACGCGTCCTGATCGGCTCGCCAGACGGACGTGTGGTCGTCAACCCGACAGGGAACTCGGGCCTCGGTAAAGCGGGCAATGGTGATACATTGGCCGGCATTCTCGCGGGTTTTGCTGCGCAGGCCGCGAGAATGGACATCGACATTTTCGAAACGGTCGTCGCCGCTGTGTATGTTGCGGGTTTGGCGGGCGACATGGCCGAAAAGAGATTTGGTAAACGCGTCATGACGGCGTCGGATATTCGGGAGTGCCTGACCGATGTATTCAGAGAATTGTCCGATTGAAGATCGGGATTGAATTGCGGAGCGGCGATCGATAACAGGCTCGTCAAAATTCGCGGATCGCATTAGCCCAATATGAAAGAATCGTTTATATGCAATTCGCCTGACGATACGTTCGAACTTGGGCGGGCATTCGCGGCGCGACTCCGCGCCGGGAATGTCGTCTTGCTTGAGGGAGGCCTGGGTGCTGGCAAGACGTTGCTGACCAAGGGCATAATGCACGGACTTGGCTACGATGTCGACGAGGTCACGAGCCCGAGCTTTTCGCTCGTTAATCTGTACAGGACGCCGACCTTTGACGTTTACCACATAGATCTCTGGCGGATCGACCCGACCCACGATCCGGCTTCGGCGGTCGGACTTGACGAGATACTCGAACACCCGACGGCGGTTACGCTGATCGAATGGGCCGACCGTCTCAGCGAGAAGCTTCCGGCTCACACGATAATGATCGGGCTCGAAGGCGACGGCGACGGGCCGCGCACGATCACGGTCGAAGAGGATATTTCGGCCAAAATTTAACATCAGAATTATTTTACCCCGCGGATTTATCCTATATAATCTGCGCGATATGTTGAGTCAGTTGGGCGAAAAGGTAACAAAAAAGGATGAACAGTTGCCGGCCGAAAACGCCGCGGCGGCTTTTGACGGCCAGCTGCTGTTCAACCGCGAACTTGCCTGGCTCGAATTCAACCGACAGGTGCTGGAAGAAGCGTTTCGTGAGGGTGTGCCTGTTCTCGAGCGGCTCAAGTTCCTGTCGATCTTCTCGACCAATCTGGATGAGTTCTTTATGATCCGGGTCTCCGGGCTAAAGGAGCAGATCGATGAGGGCATAAGCGAACTTTCGCCGGACGGAATGACCGCCGAGGACCAGTTGGCTGAATTGCGCAAGCGGCTCCGGCCGATGCTCAAACGTCAGGTAGCACAACTGCAGCAAGTCGTGCTGCCCGAACTCAAAAAAGCCGGCATCACGATCGAACCTTACAAGGGGCTCAACGCCAAAGATCGTAAAAAGCTGGACAAGTATTTCCGTGACAATCTGTTCCCGATACTGACGCCGCAGTCGGTCGATTCGAGCCACCCGTTCCCTTACATTTCGAACCTGAGCCTGAACATTGGGCTGTTTATTGAACCTGACCGGTCGTTTACGCAAAAGAGCCTGAAACATCTCTACCGGCAAAAGCGTTTTACGCGAATAAAGCTGCCGTCTACCTCGTCGCGGCTGATCCCGATCGATGAGAAGAAAGGCCGATATGTACTGATCGAAGAGGTCATTGCGGCAAACGTTCACGAGATATTTCCGAATATGAAAACTTCGGAATCTTATCTCTTTCGCGTGACGCGTGACGCCGACATCGAACTCCGCGAAGACGAGGCGGGCGACCTTTTGAGAACGCTTGAGCGTGAGCTGCAGCGGCGACGGGACCGCTTTCCTGTCCGGCTCGAGGTGTCATCGACAATGCCGGACAAGATGCTTCGGGTCTTGACGTCGGGAATTGGCCTCAGTGACGGCGACATCGACCGGATCGACGGACTTCTGGACATACCAGACCTGATGCAGCTCTACGGCCTGCACAGGCCCCAACTTAAAGATAAACCATTCCCGAACCGCCACCCGCTGTCGCTCCATGGTAAGAAGAGCGTGTTTGAGGTGATCAAGCGTCACGATGTACTGTTACATCACCCTTACAACTCGTTCAGCGTCGTGTCCGATTTTATTGCCGAGGCCGCCGAAGACCCCGACGTTCAAGCGATCAAGATCTGCCTGTACCGAACGGGTAAGGACTCGCCGATCGTTGATTCGCTGATGCGCGCAAGCCGTTTGGGCAAGCAGGTCACCGCTCTCGTCGAACTCAAGGCCCGCTTTGACGAGGAGAATAATATCGAGTGGGCGCGCCGCCTCGAGAATGAGGGCGTTCACGTGGTTTACGGCATCAGTTCGCTAAAGACGCACTCCAAGGTCCTAATGGTTATCCGCCGCGAAAAGGACAAACTCGTCAGGTACGTCCACCTTGCCACAGGCAACTACAATCCGGCTACGTCCAAGATCTACACCGACGTCGGACTGCTTACCTCCGATGATGAGATCGGTGCCGATGCGACCAACCTTTTCAACCTGCTTACCGGATACTCGCAGCAGATGAAGTATCATCGACTGCTGGTCGCGCCTCTCAATATGCGTGACAAGATAGTCGAGATGATCCGCCGCGAGGCACGGAACAAGGCGGCCGGAAAGCCTGCCCGCATCATCGCCAAATTCAACAGCCTGACGGATGTGGCGATCGTTAAGGAACTTTATGCCGCATCTAAAGCCGGTGTCGAGATAGATCTGATCGTCAGAGGCATATGTGTTCTGCGGCCGGGGATCAAGGGATTGTCAGAAAATATCCGCGTGCGATCCATAATCGGGCGTTTGCTTGAGCACAGCCGCGTTTTCTACTTTGCAAATGGTGGGGATGAGGCCGGCGAAGAGGTCTATATCGGCAGCGCCGATTGGATGATGCGAAATCTCGATCGCCGGATCGAGGTCATCGTCCCGATACTCGACGCCGAGATCCGCCGATACCTCAAGGAAACCTTTCTTAACGCCTATCTGAAGGATGATGTCAATGCCCGTATACTAAGGCCCGACGGCGGTTATCGAAAGGTTCCGGCCTCGTCAACACATCCGTTCGATTCGCAAATGTACTTTGTTGGGCGGGATGTCGCTGATTAGACGGTCGCGGTCTTTTCAAATCGTGATTCCATTACACCGTTGATCTGCTTACCGAATTTTACCGTCAATCGCGGATATCCGCGCAGTTCGGGTTCAAACCTGTCAGCACCGAGCAGCTTTTCGGCCTCGATAATGTCCTCGATGGCGCCCTCTATTTCCATGTAATAGCCGAAGGGTAGTTCGTCCAAAACGACCTCAACGTTGCCGAGGTGCCATGATTTGCGGTGCTTTTCGTAAACGACCGACAGGCGGTAACCGAGTTTCTCTATAATGTGCTCGGTCGCTGCTACGTCGGCGACGACGGTTTCAAATTCGATCTTCTGCTTAAAATCGCCGTCCGGACTGGTCCCGACCTTTTCCTTATAGGTCAGCAGTGTTATGTCGCCGGTTTTGCGGACCCGCAGGACGGCGTTCCGCTCGTCGAGCAGGCCGCCGCGATGCAGGTAATTCTCTTCAAAAACGTCGGCCGCAAAAACGGCATTCAATTCGCGAAGTCTGGCGGCCATTTGGACGATCAGCTTCTTATCCAACCGGTATTTTTTTTCGATCTCGATCGCCATTTACGGAGTTCAAACTTTTCCTTTGGTCAATATTACGTAATCCGTCGATGCTCGGCAAACGGCCTGTTATCAACTTGGGCGGCTTGACTGAAATTGCCCAATATTTAATACTTGAAAAAAAGGTCAGGATTAGTTCCTGTTCGTTATAATTAATAGAAAGATCGAATATAAAGGAAAAAAACAATATGCCTTATCCAGAAATAATGATCCACGGCATGCGACAGGAATTGTCTCAGCTCGGGATCGAAGAAACCAAGACCACCGAGGCTGTCGAAGATGCCGTTAAGAACACCGACGGAACGCTGATGGTCGTCGTCAATTCAGTCTGCGGCTGTGCCGCCGGCGGCGTTCGCCCGGGTATCGCGATGGCGTTGCAAAATGCCGCTCACAAGCCCGATCGCGCGATCACCGTATTTGCTGGTGCCGACATTGACGCGACCGACACTGCCCGTGCCTACTTTGAGGGCTATGCACCGTCGTCGCCGTCGATCGGGCTGCTCAAGGACGGAAAACTCGTTCAAATGTTCGAGCGACGCGATCTCGAAGGCCGCCATCCGATGACGATCGCACAATCGCTGGTCGAGGCATTTGAAACGCACTGCGTTAAGTCCGACGCCGCAAACAACTAATTACGCTTGCATATAACTTTTCAATGGGCCGTCGCTGAACGACGGCCTTTTTTCATCTCAACACGTCTGAAATAGTTATTGCCCTCGCGGCGTATTACCGTTAGAATAACGGTGTACGCAATTTCCCGGACCGGTCTTCTTGAATGTCAATAAGCCAGCGACAGCACATACGCTTTTCCCTCGATATCCCGGCGTGGATATACACGAAGTTTGGCGAAAAGCAGCAAACGCTGCTGCAGCAGATAAGCGTCGGCGGCTGTTTTACCGGCTGGGAAGAGAACATCTATATCGGTGATGAATTTCGCATGGAAATTCAGATGCCGAACGGGAATTATCTTCCGCTGCACTGCAAAGCTCTGTACCGGTTCGAACATACTGGCATCGGCGTCAAATTTGTCGATATCACGGCCTTTGAACAAGAGCTCGTCTCTCAGATCATCGCTGCCCGTCTCGACGCCGAGGGCGTGCCGCTGCAGGTCGATGCATTCTCTCAGCCGCATACACCGACCGACGAGGCAAAAGGCCCGAGAATCACCGACATCCGCGAAAAGACCGACGCGATCCTCGAGCGGATAATGACCACCGATTAGACCACACCGATAACAAACATCATTTTGGCGGAGCAGGTTGCGGCGGCCTGATGCCGGTGTACTGCGCCGAGGCGACCTTCCAGCCGGAAGGCTCTTTCCTGGCGACCACCATTACACGCATACTTCGCGGCGGCACTTGTTTGCCGTTGGCGGTGATGTTGTACGTCAGCCGTGCGATCACCACGGCGGTCTTGCCATAAACTCGGGTCGAATATTCGTCGATCTCGATGGCGGTCGACATTTTGTCGGCCGGCGGCTTGAGCTCGGGTTTGTAAAAGCCCAAAACCTTGTCCCGCGGGTCAAACTCGCCGGCGGGCGATATCTCGATATAGTCCTTTGTGAAGATCGCGTCGAGCCTTGCTGCGTCGTAGGCGATCTGGGCATCGGCCATCGATCTGACGACGGCCTTTAGCGACTGTTCGTCCGCCGACTGAGCGGAAACCGGAATTGTACAGAGCAAAAGGGATATTAGTAAAAGAGCGTATTTCATCCGCAATGGTCCTCGTTAAAATGTCGAAATCACCGTCATCAACCTGTACGAGCGTTTACGGGAAATGTTTCCGCTTACCAGCCCCAAGTCCCGGCGCCGCCCTTGAACGGCCCGACGAT
>JAIBCA010000029.1 GCA_019694345.1 Pyrinomonadaceae bacterium
TTGCCGGGCGTTTACGGTTTTCCGGCACATCTGCGCCATTGCTGCCGTGATTGCAGCGTGATAGACTTTTCGTTTCGCGTTTTGACCTTTTACGCAACAAAGCTGAATGCCGCTACGATCAGTCCACATCACAAATTACTACCATAAGAATTCCGGCGGTATCAGCACTTCCTACAACAATCTGCTCGCGGCCGCCGAACGTCACCGGCGGTACATTCGCCTGATCGTGCCGGGCGAGGCGGAGGCTGTCGAGGATGTCAACGATTTTGCCAGGATCTATTACGTACCGGCCAAATACTCGCCGGTTTTCGATAAGAGATACCGGATCATGATGCCGTGGCAATACATGATGAGCGGTTCGATCATTCGCAATATCTTGCTTGAAGAAAAGCCGGATCTGATCGAGGTCACCGATAAATACACGCTCAGCATTATGGGAGCAATGGTCCGCGGCAATAAATTCAAGAAGCTGGGTCGGCCGATCATGGTCCATTTCTCTTGTGAGCGAATGGACGACAACATCGGATCATTTATGATCGGCGGTAAGTTCGGCGAATGGGTCGCTCGCCGGATAATGGGCAATTACAACCTGCCGAGCTTTGACTATCACATCGCAAATTCTGCCTACACGGCCGACGAGTTTTATCGGTCATATCGTGCCGCTGACAATCCGAAACGGTCGGAATGGTTCTTCAACAAATGCTGGCAGTTCTTCGGGGCTCCGAGAGTGCCCGTCAGCGAGCGGATCAAGGTCTGTCCACGCGGGGTCGACATTTGGCAGTTCTCGCCCGATCGTGGTTCAGACGAGATCGCCGTCGAGATGCGGCGAAAGGCCGGCATCTCGGACGACGCGGTAATGATGCTCTACGCCGGGCGAATTTCGCCGGAAAAGAACATCGGCCTGCTCATCGATATGATGAAGCAGCTCGCCAATGACCCGGACAATGATTATCGCCTGCTCGTTGCGGGCGCCGGTCCGCAGGCCGAGTGGCTGCAGCAGCAGGCTGACAAACATTGCCCGGGCCGGATCATCCAACTCGGCCATCTCGAAAAAGGCGTCCTGTGCGGCTATTATGCCAAGGCCGACATCTTCGTCCACCCTAATCCGCGTGAGCCCTTCGGCATCGCTCCGCTTGAGGCAATGGCGTCGGGCGTGCCGACCGTCGCTCCGAACGCGGGCGGTATTCTTTCCTACGCAACAAATGATAACGCGTGGCTCGTCGAGCCGACCGGCGAAGCATTTGCCGCGGCGGTCCGCGAAGTCGTCTCGAACCCCGAACTTCGGGCGGCAAAGACCGAGCTTGCTCTTCGCACGGCACTCAGCAATACGCGCGAGGCATCGACCGACAATCTGATCGCGACTTACGATAGGATCTTCGAGGATTTTCATTCGCGAAAAGAGCTGTTTCTCGACTGCCCCGAGGCAAGATCCTTCAACTACGTCGAATTGACCAAGGATCAGGACGAAATTGATGACTGAGATCGCCGTAAAAGATACACCGGCCGAACATGCCTCGCCGACCGTCCGCGAGGCGTGGTTCGCTGTCCTGCGGGAGCCGAGTTTGTTCATCCGCCATTGGAATTACAAGGGCGCGGTCCTCAGTTCCGCGTTTCGTGCCCCGATCTTTCTGGTGACATATCTGGCGGCCCGCGAGAGCCTCAAGCTTGCGGTCGCTGCGGCGGCGGTCCAGTTCACTTTTCGTTTTCTGTTCGCGGGACTGACCGGTTACCTGATCCAAGCGATGCGGCGGGTCGAACCGGCGTGGAAGGCGGTCGTCTCGATCCTTCTGGTCGTCCCGCTTGTCAGCCATTTGTTCGAATTTCTCGTTCAGGCGGCATTTGTCCACTACACCGAAACGTCCGATTATACCGGCAAGGCGATCGTCCGCTCGATCGTCTTTTCGATCTTCTCGTCGCTCTTCGCCTTTTACATTATGCGGCGAAACGTACTGATCGTCGGCGAGCACGACAGCCGCTCGCTGTTCAGCGACGTGCTGCGGCTGCCACGGCTCGTCTGGGATTTTATGTCGTTCGTGCCCGACGAGATGCTCGCACTGCTGCGTCGCGGAGCTTACGCCGGTGCGGCGATCGCATTTATCGCGTGGGGGCTTTTTTCCCAGATGGTCGGCTGGGCTTTGACTTCCCGATCGATCTGGACTTACGGCGGCGGCAAAGACCTCGGTATACTCAAGTACTGGGGCGTTGACGGTTTGATCCTGATGGCGATCGCGGTGGTACTGGCTCAACTGCGTTACTCATACAACGAGCGCCGCGGTCTCAAGAATATTTAGAAGATGCTCGAATTGGTATTCGCAAATTTACGTGTCCGGCCGTTTCGCACAATGATCAGCGTGATCGGTGTCGCTCTCGGCGTTGTTCTCGTTGTGCTTTTCACCGGGCTCGCCCGCGGCATGACGACCGATATGGCAAAGCGTGCGACCAACTGGAAGGCCGAGATCGTTTTCTCGCGTGCCGGCGGGATGGAATTCACCAGTTCGAATATGAACGTCGATACCGCCTATGTCGAAAAGCTGCGTGGCATCGACGGCGTCGCATCGGCCGTGCCGGTCGGGCGGTATATCACACCCAATACAAAAGGCCGTTTCGGCGTGCTCCAGCTTGACGGCGTAGATTGGGAGCCGTTCGCGGCAATGAATGACATGCGGCTCGTCGCAGGGCGCGGAGCGACGGCCGTGAACGAGGTCATCCTCGACAGCCGCCAGTTTCGTGAGGACAAGGTCTCGCTTGGCGATGAGATCGAGCTTTTCGGCGGTAAAAAGTACAAGGTCGTCGGCGTTTTTGAGCCGCCGTCAGGTTCGCGGATCAAAATGTCGCTGGCCGCGATGCAGGACGCACTCGGTGCTGCCGACAAATGCACATACATCCTGGTCAAGCTCAAGGATGGTGCCGACACCGACGCGGTCGCCGCCGCGATCAACGCCAAACTGCCCGGCAACAAGATCAATCTTACACGCGAGCTCGTCATTGACGCGCAGGAACGCATTCCGGGCCTCAACACCTTTTTACGGGTGCTGGTCGGGCTCGGAGCCTTTGTCTCGACCATCTTCGTCCTGCTTTCGATGTACACGACCATAACCGAACGCCGTAAAGAGATCGGGATACTCAAATCGCTCGGTGCATCGAGGAGTTTTATCATCAAGGTGATCGAGGGCGAGGCGTTCATGATCGGGCTTTTAGGGACGATCCTCGGGTTTGCGACGTCATTTATCGCATCGTGGGCGATCGGATACAAGTTCGAACTGCCTTTTCAGTTCAACGCGGGCTGGATGATCTCAGCGATAGTTATCGCGATCGGCGGCAGCCTCTTCGGGGCTCTTTACCCGGCATGGCGGGCGTCGATGATCGATCCTGTCAAAGTGATGGTCAACGAATAACTACCCTTTTGGCGCCGATAATGGTCGCCGATATGCCACCGAGTATGAACGCCGCCGCGATCACAAGTCGCGGCGATGTCGTTTCTCCCAACAGCACAATGCCCAGTAACGCTGCGATCACCGGCACTGTCAGTTGAAGTACGGCAGATCTTGTCGTCGTGTGATATTTCAATGCGGCGTACCAGACCGTGTAACCGATCCCCGACGCCAACGCCCCGGAAAGTACGGCAAACAAAACTCCGCGGACGGTCAAATGCAGGTTTGGAATAACGACGACACCCGCGATCAAAGCAAACGGCAGCGTGCGGACAAAATTATTCCTCGTCAGAGCGAGCGGGTCGCCGGCACCTTTTCCCTGCAGTGTGTATAACCCCCACGAGCCGCCCGCGGCGGCCATTAGCAGCGAACCATTCAACGGCGGTGATTCGATGCCGGGCAGCATGAGATACATCAGCCCGCCAAAAGCCATGGCCACGCCGAAAAGTTCAACGATCCCCGGCCGTTCGCCCCGTACGACCGCCATCGCGATCATGGTCAATTGAACAGAACCGAAGAGGATCAGAGCACCTGTCCCCGCAGGCAGGCTCAGATACGCTGTCGAAAAGCAGATCGCATAGATAAACAGATAGATCGCCGATCGCCAGCTGCCTATCCTTGCCGGCGTTTCGGCCGTCTGTCTGACTGATTGCGAGCGTCTGCCGGCAAGAATGCCGATGAGGGCCAATGCGGCCGCCCCGGAAGCGAGCCGAACGGCAGTAAAACCTACCGCGTCCGCCTCGTCACCCCGCAACGCCACTCGACACAAGATCGAATTGAACGCAAAAGCGGTCAGCGCAAAGGCGGTGTAGGTTATCGTCTTGATCAAGGCCATCAAAAACTCCGCTGAACGCGTCAATTGCCCCGCTGAGGGTGATCTTTCCGGCGCCGGACGCGTTGAGCGGTCGAATTTCGGACGCAAACGCCTAATCTTCTTTGGTTTCAGCAGCGTCCGACGAGTCCTTTTTCTCGGGCCGCATATGCGGGAAAAGAATGACGTCGCGGATCGAGTGTTTGTTGGTCAGCAGCATTACCAGGCGGTCGATGCCGATGCCGATGCCTGCGGCGGGCGGCATTCCGTAGCTGAGCGCTCGGATGTAATCTTCGTCAAGCACCATCGCCTCTTCGTCACCGCCCTCGCGCTGTGCCATCTGATCCACAAAACGCTCGTACTGCTCACGCGGGTCGTTCAACTCGCTGAAACCGTTCGCAACCTCCATGCCATTGATAAACAGCTCGAACCGTTCAGCAATGTTCGGATCTTTGGGATCGGCCTTGGATAGCGGCGAGATGCTCTTGGGAAAGTCCACGATGAACGTCGGCTGGATCAAATTCGGTTCGGCATGCTCGTCGAAAAGCTCAGTGATGTTCGCGTCTGTGATCTCGGCATCCGGGGCGTACTTCAGGATCGATTCGCGCATCGTGATCCGTTCGAATTTGCTGAAATCGATCTCTTTGCCCTCATATTTTACCTGCAGTCCACCGGCCGCTTTTCGCACGCTGTCACGCATCAACTCCTCGCAAAAGTCCATCATCCCCTCGACATCCATATAGGCACAGTAGAATTCGAGCATTGTAAACTCGGGGTTGTGCTTGTATGAGATGCCCTCGTTGCGAAAGTTGCGGTTGAGTTCGTAAACCTTTTCAAAGCCGCCGACGACGAGCCGCTTGAGATAAAGCTCCGGTGCGATCCTGGCGTAAAGTTTGATGTCGAGAGCGTTGTGGTGCGTCTCAAAAGGCTTTGCGGCCGCACCCGTCGCCTTTGGCGTCAGCATCGGCGTTTCGACCTCGACGTAACCCGCATCTTCGAGAAAGCGCCGGAGCGACGAGATGGTCTTGGCACGCACCTCAAAAACCTCTCTCGTCGTCAGGCCTTCGTGCTCGACCGCCAGCGACGATCCGATCAGGTCGTAGTACCGCTGACGCTGACGGATCTCGGCGTCGGCGATGCCGTGCATCTTGTCGGGCATCGGCAGCATTGACTTGGCGAGGAACTGCAGCTTTTCGATATGCACGCTGAGCTCGCCCGTGTTGGTGATGAACAGATAACCCTCGACGCCTATAAAATCGCCGTGATCGAGCAGCTTCCAGGCGTTCCAGCCGTTTTCGGCGTCGAGCGTATCCAGGCCGTCATTCTTGACGAGCGCCACGCCGCCCTTTTTGTCGCAATAGACCTGCAGTTTGCTGATACCGTCAGTTAGATGGACAAAATTCCCACGCGGAGGCGTCGTCAGGCGGCCTGAGATGCGGACGATGCCAAATGCACGAAGTCGTTCGTTCAACGCGTCCTTGACCTCTGCCGGCGGCCTTTCTCGTTCCGCAAGCGTCGCGACCACCGCCGCGATCTCCTCGACGACCTTTGCAACCGGCCCAAACGCCTTTATCGCGGTGATCGTGTCCTCGCTGCCGCTCACCATTGTACGTGCGAATTTGTTCGGATAAACGTTGCCCGTCAGTTCGCGCAGGGCGTTCAGGGACGCCAAACGCGCTTCGGTCTGGTCATTTTGTTCGATGATCTCGTCAAATGCAGGAATGCTCATAATTGAATCTCTGATTATAGTTAACCGCCCCCGACTCAGCAAACATCTTTCGAATATGGCAGAATATATGAACCGCAGGAAAGCGTCGACCGCCCGTCGGAAGGCGCTTTCTGCGGCTAAGTGCGTTTATGGCGGAGCAACTCGACGAAATACGGCGGCAGATCGAACGCGGTACCCGCGTCATAAGCCTCAGCGGGCTGATCTCGCCGGCGGCCAAGGCATCGGTGCTGGCGCGCCTGCACTCGGCGACCGGCAGGACGTTCGTCGTCGTTACGAGTTCGAACAGCGAAATGGAGACCTGGCTGGGCGACCTTTCGTACTTTGCCGGCGGGACCGGGATCATTTCGCTGCCGTCGTTTGAGATCGATCCGTACTCGGGAGCCTCGCCCCACGCCGAGACGCAGGAAAGGCGTGCCCTCGCCCTTTGGCAAATGCGAGAGCGGGCCGCGGGCTTTGTCGTGCTGCCGGCACGCTCGCTGATACAACGTACCGTTTCGCCGGCCGCGATCTCCGCGATGGGCTGCGTACTTCGCCGCGATGCCGACCTGCCGCCCGAGACACTCATCGAAACGCTTTTCGCCGGTGGTTATGTTCGCGAAGAACCTCTGTTCGGGCCGGGCCAATTCTCCGTCCGCGGCGGCATCATCGACATATGGTCGCCCGACGCCGCATCGCCCGCCCGCGTTGAGTTCTTTGGCGATACGATCGACTCGATCCGCACCTTTGACCCTGACACACAGTTATCGATCTCACATATCGACACGGTCGCTGTTGCTCCGATGCGTGAGACCGCCGTTACCGAACAGGACCTCTGGGATTGGGCGTTCTTTGCCCGTGAGCGGTTCGGCGATGACAGATTTTATCGAAATCTGAAGGACCGTACCGATTTTGCCGACGAGGGTGAGCCTTTTTCCGGCTGGGAGTTTTTGCTGCCGCTCGTCAAGCCACTCGACGGGACGATTTTCGATCACCTGCCGGAAAGCATATTCGTCATAGATGAACCGTCGATGATCGAAAGGTCGTTGGGCGAGATGTTCGAGCACCTCGATGTGGGCTTTGCCTCGATCAGCGAAGCCGGTGATGTCGGCCTGCCGCCGCAGGAATTGTTTCTGACGGCCGACGAACTCCGCTCGACGATCGATAGCAAAACGCGGATCGAACTGCGCTCGCTTGGCCGCACGGCCGCCGTCACCGATGATGAATTTGCCGTCGGCGAGTCTGACGCGGCAAAACCGCTTTTCTTATTCCCGTCGGTCGAAAAGGCGGCCGAGATCGAGCTGATATCGCGCTCGACGCGGCGATTTAACGGCGACATCCCCGCATTTATCGGTCAGCTTACCCTCACCGCGGGCAAGGACGAGCGGCCGGGCGGTACGGAGATCGTCGTTCTAACGGCCGGCATGGCAGAACGCGTCCGCGAGATCCTCAATGAATACAACGCTCCGATGCCTTCGGACGCGATCCGCGTCGGCCGCATCTCCGGCGGATACGAAATGCCGGCTTTCGGCACGGTCACCTATACGGAAAGAGATATTTTCGGTGAGATCGCCGGTGACGGATCGCCGACGGTGATAAATAAGGCGGCGACGAGCCGCAAATCAAAACTCGGTGCATTCATCTCGGACTTTCGCGACCTCAAGGCCGGCGACTACGTCGTCCACATCGATCACGGCATCGGCCGCTTTGACTCGCTGCAGACCATCTCGTCGCAGGGATCTGAGCGCGAATTCATGCTGCTCATCTACGCGGACAACACCAAGCTGTTCGTCCCCGTCGAGCGTATGGACCTCGTATCCCGATATTCATCGGGCGAAGCGACCTCACCGACGCTCGACCGACTCGGCGGCATCGGCTGGCAAAAGACCAAGGCCAAGGCCAAACGGGCAATGCGGGACATGGCGGACGAGCTGCTCAAGCTCTATGCCGAACGAAAACTCGTCCGCGGCCATGCATTTCCGCCCGACGCACCGTGGCAGCACGAATTTGAGGACGCTTTCCCTTTCGAGCTGACGGTCGATCAGGCATCTGCGATCGCCGACGTCAAAAACGATATGGAATCCGCGATGCCGATGGACCGTTTGATAATCGGTGACGTCGGTTACGGCAAGACCGAGGTCGCCATGCGCGCGGCTTTCAAGGCGGTGATGGACGGCAGACAGGTCGCCGTGCTGACGCCGACGACCGTGCTGGCTTACCAGCATTTCGAAACGTTCAAAAAGCGATTTGCCGCTTTTCCGATCAAGGTCGAACTGCTTTCGCGTTTTCGCTCGGGCAAGGATCAAAAGGCTGTCGCCGAGCTCGCCGGCAAGGGCGAGGTCGATGTCGTGATCGGCACGCACCGAATACTCTCAAACGACGTCAAACTGCCCAAACTCGGCCTCGTCATCGTTGACGAGGAGCAGCGTTTCGGCGTCGGCCACAAAGAGAAGCTCAAACAGCTCAAGAAAAAGGTCGATGTACTGACGCTCTCGGCTACCCCGATCCCTCGTACGCTTAATATGTCGCTGCTCGGGATGCGAGATATGTCGGTGATCGAAACTCCGCCCCGCGACCGTCTGGCGATCAATACGCAGGTCGTTCAGTTCTCGGAGGGCGTTATCCGCTCTGCCGTCGAACTCGAACTCGCCCGCAACGGCCAGGTCTTTTTCATTCACAATCGCGTCGAATCTATCGAATCGGTCGCGGCACTGATCCAGAAGATCGTCCCGTCGGCGCGCATTGCGATCGGCCACGGACAGATGAATGAAAAGGAAATGGAAGATGTGATGCTCGATTTTATCGACTTCAAATACGACATCCTCGTCGCCACTACCATTATCGAGAACGGCATCGATATCCCCCGGGCGAATACCATCATTATCAATCGGGCGGACAACTATGGCCTTTCGCAGCTGTATCAGCTCCGCGGCCGAGTCGGGCGTTCGAACCGGCGTGCATACGCATATCTTCTTATCCCAAGCGAGCTCGAACTAACGCCTATCGCCCGCCGGCGGCTGGCCGCCATCCGCGAGTTTTCTGATCTCGGGGCCGGATTCAGGCTCGCGGCACTCGACCTCGAACTTCGCGGTGCGGGCAATATCCTCGGCGGCCAGCAATCCGGGCATCTCGACGCCCTCGGATTCGACCTTTACACCAAGATGCTCGAGCGGACGATCGCCGAGATACGCGGCGACGAGATCGCGGACGAGACCAGCGTCGCTATCAATCTCGGCGTAGATGTCGCGATCCCGAAAGATTACATCAGCGAGACGAGCCAGCGACTGCGAACCTATAAACGTATATCGTCGGCCGAGTCCGATGAAGAGATAACCCGGATCCATGCCGAGATCGAGGACCGGTACGGCCGCATTCCGCGTTCGGTCGAGAATCTTTTCGCCTATGCTCGCTTGCGAAAGCTGGCCGAGAGGATGGCCATCGTGTCTGTCGACCGCACGGCCGACGGCGTGGCGATCAAACTCGGCGATTCGGCAAAGGTAGATCCCGAGCGGTTGTTGACGTTTGTAAATGAAAATGAAGGGTCGAGCTTCTCGCCAAGCGGCATATTGCGGGTGGCGGTCAACAACGCCGACCCGATCGGCACCGCCGATACCACGCTCAACAGTATCCGCGGCTAACGCGGTGTTTCGGTGCAGTCGCCGGCCTCGTTAAAATCGCAGACGAACAGCAGCGGGGCGACCTCGCGGGTCTGGTTTCGGGTATTGTGCCAGACCGGCGAATCGCGATAGTTTTCGCGTGTCCAACCTAACTGCCCCCTGTACCTCCAGACAAACTCATACGCGTCGTGCTCGTCCTTTCCCTGCAGGTGTTTTGCCTCGTGCAGGAGTATCGCGGCGCGTTCGACATCGTCACGCGGATAGGTAAAAAAGTCCTCGTAGAGCGTCATTATCTCGAACGGGAAATTCGTCGCCGCGTAAGCGTTCTCTTTCGGCACCGACGCATTAAGCCAGTTGTCCTCCGACCGATAGGCTGTCAAATTTTCGAGTAGGAAAACTTCGTCCGTAAACCCTTTTGCACGCAGCACGTCGATCGCTCTGGCAACAGCCTGCTTTTGTTCGAGCGTGAGAGTTTTGGCCGACCCGATCAGCGAAAGATAAAATCCGGCAATGACGATCATGAGCACAGTTATGCAGATCCACGCCCGCCGAACGATCGTCTGGCCGAGCGTTCTGACGTGGGTCGCAGGCGGCAGTTTTGCACCGCACCGGACGCAAAGTTCGGATCGCGCATAGTTGACCAGGCGGCACTCAGGGCATTTTTTTTGCATTTAAGGTAGAGAAACGTGCGGGAACGGACCCGCTAATTATTAAAAACGTCGAATCGGGGTCGATTCCGCGACTTTTTCCCTTTCGCATCCTTGAGATAAACCTTTGCCGTCCGCATCGCATCAAACCCGTCAGTTTGCAAATTCCGTCTTGGAAAGATATAAGAGTCTTTGGCATTTTTTAGGAGTCATTAATGAAATTATTCAGGATCGCAGGTCTGATATCTCTTGGCCTGTTGCTATTTATCGGTTCGGTCGTCGCTCAGGAAACTGAGACCAAGGTGGTCGACGAGGTTGTAGCACAGGTGAACGACGGTGTGATCACGCTGTCGGGCATCAAGCGCGAGACCAAGAGCATTATCGAGATCGAACTGCAAAAGGGCACCAAGCGCGAGGATGCCGAAAAGATGGTCGCCGAGAAGAAAGGCGAAATGATCGCTAATCTGATCAACGAGGAACTGTTGATACAAAAGGCCAAGGAACTCGGGCTCGAGTCCGAAGTTGACGCCGCGATCAACGGCAGGTTCGTCGAGATCATGAAGCAGAACGATATGAAGACGCTCGAGGCGATGTACGACGAGATGCGCAAACAGGGCGTCGATCCGGCGGACATTCGCGAGTTGTGGCGTAAACAGATCACGCGCGAACGCGTTCTCCAGCGTGAGGTTCAGAGCAAGCTTTACTGGAGTTTCAACGGCAAAGAGATCAGAGAGTATTTCGAAAAGAACAAGAGCAAGTTCACCAAGCCTGAGATGATAGGCCTGAGCGAGTTGTTCCTTTCATTTGCCGGCCGCGACCCCGCGACCGTCCGCGAACGTGCCAAAAAGCTCGTTGCCGAGGCCCGCGGCGGAGCTGATTTTGGAAAACTGGTCGCCGCCAATTCTGATCGCCCCGACGCGGCAAAGACCTCAGGAAAGTTCGAGGCTCTGCCGGTTCGCGACCTCAACCCTGTATTTTCAAAGGTGTTGGGCAGCCTCAAGGCCGGCTCGATCACCGAACCGGTCGAGGCCGACGAAACCGGTATCAGCATCCTGCGTGTCGATGAAAGGACCGAGGCGAGTTCGGACGCGATGTTCGACGAAGGGGCCGTCAGGCTCGCGATGATGAACGAAAAGATCGGTGCCGAACAGAAGAAATTCATGGCACAACTCCGCGAGGAGGCTTACATCAAGATCAGCGACACCTATCGCCCGATCGTCTCGCCGATCCTCTTTGCCGACGAGCGTACAACCAAACCCGGCAACTAAGTTGACCGATATCGAACGATAAAGGGCGTATCCGCGAAACGGATACGCCCTTATGTTGTTTGCGGTCGTCGTTTAACCTAGTATCTCCTTTACCGCCGCGGCGTAAAGCTCGACCTTTCGCTTCATTCGCTTGACCTCAGGGTGATCAGCGCTGTACGACCTCAGGAGCCGAGACAGGTCTGTCTCGAGCTCGACCTTTTTAAGTACGAGCTTGCCGAGCGCCGAGGTCAGTTTTGCAGTCTCTGACGGGCGAACGGCAAATATCTTATCGATCTCCTTATTCAGGGCAGCAAGCTCAAACCGCACATCGACGACCTTCGGATTTTGTTCAGTGTAGTCGATGAGAAATGACTCTAGATCGGACTGCAGCTCGGTCTTGCGCAGCAGAACCTCGGCATACGCGGCCGATGATCGGATCGGCCCGACCTCTTTGCCGGCGGTCTCTGCCTTACCGCCTTCCTGTGCCGCCGCCGACCCCGCGAGCATCAGACACGCGGCTATGATCAGGATCGCTTTTCTCGACATGATGCTCTCCTAGACAGCCTTGAACGTCGTCGCGTCGAGCTTCTGATTCGTCGAAAACTCGTTCAAAGTGAATTTCCATTCGATCTCGGTCGTTCCGCGCTGTCCGCTGGTCGAATACACGATCCGGTACGAATGCGGCAGCGTCAGCCCCGACTCGGCCCGAAAATCACCAAACTCCTCGATCAGCTTGAATCGGGTCTCGTCGTATTTGGTCGAATCCTCGGGCCGAAGTCCGATGCCGGCAGACGACATACGCTTATATTCCGTTCGGATATGTCTGAACGTTTCCTTGTCAAAAAAGAGCGATACATCGACATCGCCGCCGCCCTTTTTCGAGTATCCGAGCACGTAGGCCTCTTTGCCGTCTACCTTTTTGAGTCCGTCAAATGACAACTTGCCTTTATTCTCACTGATATTGGCGATCACCCATGCAGTCGAAAGTGTGCCGCCCAATAGGCCCTGCTCGATGAGCATCTTGTTTGATTGAGCGAAAAGCCCCAATGCCGAGCGGTTGCCCTGCCGCGGAAGGCCGACCGACGAGGTGCTCCCGTCAAATGTGTAGAGTTCATCGGCGAATCGATTTGTAGTCGATTCTAAATTGATGCCAAAAAAGAACTTGCTTCCCTCCGAGGCGATCACGATGCGGCCCGATGACTGAAGGTCGGCGTTTGAGAGGAACTTTGCCGTTCCGTTGCCGACCGCGATCAGCGATCTGGCCGCCGCACGGGCCTCGGCCGTTCCGATCGACTCGAGATTCTTAGCGACAACGTCCTCGGGCTTTAGCTTTTGCGCATTGGCGGCAGTCACCGCGGCAACGGTGATCATGAACGCGGCCAGGATCGATCTAATTAATTTCATAGGGCACCTCACATCAACAAAATGAATACTCGGCGACGATCAGGCGACCGCTGCACTCGATCCGGCGTCGCATGCCGGCAATGCCATACCGCTGTCGCAGGAATCCGTCACCGGATCGGTATCAGCCTCGACAACACCGTCGCCGAACGTTTCGCGATTCGACAACGTCTCAAAGTAAGTCGTGATATTGTCCAGGATCTCATCCGCCGAGTGTGAATGATAAAGCGTTTGCCGAAACTGGGCTCCGCCGACCAAGCCTTTGGTAAACTGGCCCGCGAGCTGTTTCATCTTGCCCAGACTGACGAGTTCAGGCATCTCTTCGCGGCACATCGAGAAAAATTCGAGCAGGACGTCCTTCTTTTCCTGCAGGTCCGGCTGATAGGGCTGGCGGCCGGCGAGCACGTCGGCAAACTGGCGAAATATCCAGGGGTTTTGCATCGCGCCTCGCCCGATCAAAATGCCGTCGACGCCCGATTCGCGCCATCGATCCATACCGTACTTGATCGTCGTGATGTCACCGTTGCCTGACACAGGCACGGTGACCGCCTCTTTTACCCGGCGGATGATCTCCCAATTGGCGAGGCCCTTGTATCCCTGCTCTCGGGTGCGGCCATGGACCTGAATGTGCTCCACGCCGCATTGCTCGGCCATCTTCGCCACGTCAACTACGTTGATCGAGGCGTCCGAATAACCTGTCCGGAGTTTAAGCGTGAGCGGAATTGTGATCGACTTTTTGATCTCTTTCAGTATCGTTTCGAGCAATGCCGGTTCCCGGAGCAAGCCGGAACCACCGCCGTTCTTAACGACCTTAGGTGCCGGGCACCCGCAATTGACGTCCAGAATATCGGCACCGACCTCCTGAGCCATTTCGGCTCCCATCGCCATTCGCTCGGGCCGCCCGCCAAATATCTGCACGGCGAACGGGCGTTCCTCCTCATCGAAACGCATTTGACGCTTGGATTTCGGGTTATGCCGAGTGAGGCCCTCGACCGAAATGAACTCGGACACCACGAGTCCCACTCCGCCGCGCCGCTTGATCAACCGGCGAAATGTATAGTCGGTCACGCCCGCCATCGGTGAAAGTATCACCGGCGGGTCGATAGTGATGTCCCTGATCTTAAAGGGTTTCATGCAAAAAAAGAGAATCGTATGACACGAACACAAGGCCGCATCATACGATTCTCGCGGTCATTACTTAGTTGCTTTTTTCAGTTCGATGCCGGTCGCGTCAAAGGACACTTCCGTCACAGAACCGTCAGCGTTGATATTCTCAAACTTGGCACCGTCATCCTTCATGAGGTGATCGACCTCTTTCTTGCTAAGCGTCTTGACGGCCACGACGCCCTCAACACGGGCAAGCGAGCCGGCCGACTGGAGCGGGATGAAGAACGAGTGATCCTTCATCTTGACGCGAACACTCCTGCTGTCCTTGTTCTCGGCAACTTCAGCCCAGCAGCCCTCAGATTTGCACGATCGCACGACCACGCCCTCGACGAGAACCGTCTTTCCGGCGTATTTTGCCGGATTCTTCAGGATCTTGTTCAACGATACCTTCTTGGACATGCCGATCGCGGCACCGCGCTTCAGATAGCTGTCCGTCGGGATCGCTTCCGTCTTATCCTTTTCGGTCGGTTTGGCTCCCTCCATCTTTTCCTGTGCAACCGCGGCGAACGAAAATGCCGCGACCAATCCCAATATTGCAAAAATGCGTTTCATGTATATATTTCTCCCTAACTTAATAGATCAATTACACGGTCAATTTGCGGTCACTTGACCGTAATAATACTGCTTGATACTTCGACCCCGAACGTCAACCGAGCCACGTAGCAGGAATCGACCGCAACGCCGTCTTTCAACGCCGGCATGAATTTCAACTTTTTTGCCGACTCGGCGAACGTCTTCAACATCCGAACGTCAACATCCGAATAGACGATTATATCGCCAACACCGCCATTTTTCAGCAAGTCGAGGCGAAATCTTATCTCGCCGCCCTGTCGAACGTCCGGAAAGCCCCGATTCAGATCAGCCTGAACCCGCCCGAGGACGATCGCCGGGCGTGCCGGAAGTACCGGTTCGCATCCTCGAAACGCTCCGAGCGGTTCGTAGCTGACCTTACCGGCAAACCTATCGGTCTTTTGTTCAATCGCGTCAGCAATGGCCGGACTCGTCTTTAATGATCGGAGCGACGTAACTTCGGCCGATGCTGCATCCGGTGAGTCGCCGGTCGCTAAACGCTGTCCTCCGACCACGATCGAACGCAAAAATCGAACGACCTCTTCAGCATCCTTTGAAGCGGCCGAAACCTCTATTCGATAGCTCGTGTTCTTTCGTGCCAGAAAGATCGTCGTCTGAAAATCGGGCTTTTGATATGTGATGTATTTGCCGTCAAAACCGCCAATGCGAAAGTCCATGATCGCCGGTTCGCGTTTCGCCTCGGGTTTTACCCTCGAGAGGTTTCCGACCGCGTCGCTCACGTCCGCCGCCGAAAACACCATATTCACGCCGTTCTCAAATGCGTAGATCGACTTTCGGTCGGAGTACTTGTCAGACTCGGTATGGACCAGATATCCCGATGGCATCGAAATGCTCAGATCCTTGGCAGCCGACTCGAAGCGTACCCAATTGCTCGGCACCTGCGCCGCAATACCGTCGCTTCCGAACATAATAAGCCCGATCAAGGCAACGAAGGTCACCATCCTAATATTCATAATCCTGTGTTTCCAGACAGTGCGACGCACGGTTGTCATTAACGGGGTCGATAGACGACCTTTCCGTTCACCACCGTCAAAACTATTTTCGTTTCACGAATTTTTGCCGACGTGATTTTGAAGATGTCATCCGAAAGAACGACGATGTCCGCCAATTTGTCCCTCTCGATGGTTCCTTTCACGTTTTCCTGAAATTCGGCGAATGCTGCGTCGATCGTGTACGCACTGACCGCCTGCTCGACCGTAAGCCCGCTCTCGATGGCCGCAAATATTCCGAGCAGCGGGTTAAGGTCGGTCATTGACGCATCCGAGCCAAATGCCAAACGCCCGCCCAATGCGAGCAGAGACTTGAACGATGCATCTCGCCTTGCCGGCCGATAGAACAGCCACGGCTGCATCGACGCGATGATTTTTGAACGTGCGAACCGCCGCAGATCTCCGGGCCGAGCATTTTGAGCGTGTTCGACACGAAAGCGCCGGTCACGCGGCCCGTTTTTGGCGTTCACGCGTTCAAATACCGTAAGTATCTCGGCGTTCGCTTCGGGCCCGATCGCGTGGATCATCACCTGCAGGCCGGCACGATCGGCCCCGCTGATCTCGGCAAAAAGTTCGTCCGCCGCGACCTTGTCACCTTCGGCAAAGTGTTTGAGACACCCCGTTCTGACCATCGCGTCGCCCGAGGCGGCCTTGATCCCGTCTGCGGCAAGCCTTTTCCAACTCGACAGCGGTGCACAATCGTAAACGCGAGTCTTCAGTTTGCCGCGAGCGTCAAGGGCGCGGTACGTGTCGCCCAGTTCGTCAGAATGTACGTCCTGCACGCTGGTCACGCCGAGCGAGGCGGCATAATTGGTCGCTGTTTCGATCAGTTCCGGCCATTGCTGAACGTGCGGCTGAGGTATGGCCGAGCCTACTCGGTTGATCGCCGCTCCTCTCAATATCCCGGTCGGTTCGCCGTTCGCGTCACGCTCGACATCACCTTCGGATCGTGTTCGCGAGAGCCGGTTCAGCCCGCCCTTTGCCAATGCGAGACTGTTGGCCAGCGCTGTTTTGCCGTCGAGGTCATATACGAGAACCGGATTATCCGGCGTGACCGGATCGATGAGCCCTTTGGAAGGGAGATCCTTTTTCGCCCACTTCCGATTGTCCCACCCGCGACCGAGTATCCAGCGGCCGGCAGGCATAAATCGCGCAAATTCAGCAATTTTCGCCGCCATTTCCTCGGGCGAGCCGGCCCCGCTCAGATCGACCGACGAAAAGATGTTGCCGATCGCTGTGAAATGGACGTGCGAATCATTGAATCCCGGCAGCACCAAGCGTCCGCCGGCATCGATCGTCTCCGTTGCCGGCCCGGCCAGGGCCATTATCTCGCGATCGGTGCCGACGGCCATTATCTTGTTGCCGGCGATCGCCACGGCCTGTGCCGTTCGGACCGCCGCCGACATCGTTCTGACGTTGGCGTTTACGATCACGAGATCGGCGCGTGCTTGCGAATAGTGCTGGCCGAAGAGCACCAGCACCATAAACAAACATCGCGTCAGAAAGGTCATTTTTTCTCGAAGACGACCCGGCCGTCCACGACCGTCATTACTACAGTGACCCCGCCGATCTTTGTCGCATCCATTGTGAAAATGTCGTCCGACAGGACCACAAAGTCTGCTAGCTTGCCGAGTTCGAGCGTACCCTTTACATTCTCCTGAAACTCGCCGTACGCCGAGCCCCACGTAAATGCCCTCACGGTCTCATCGACCGAGATCTTTTGCTCCGGTATCCAGCCGTTCGGGTTCTTATCGTCGAGCGTACGGCGGGTGACCGCGGCGTAAACGCCGAAAAGCGGATTGAGCGGAGCGACCGGCGAATCGGACCCGAAAGCCAATACGGCGCCGGTGTCGAGTAATGTTCGAAACGCATAGGTTCCCTTCAGACGCTTTTCGTCGAGCCTTTTCCACGCCCAGCGGCCGTCGTCGATGATATGAAACGGCTGCATCGAAGCAACTACCTTCAACTTGCCGAACTGCGGAATATCTTCCTGACGCAGATGCTGAGAATGTTCGATACGGAATCGTCGATCGCGTGGGCCGTTTGCTGCCGCGGTCCTTTCGTAAATATCAAGGATCGTTGCGTTTGCCTTGTCACCGATCGCGTGAATATTGACCTGCAAGCCGGCTTTATCGGCACCGAGGACGAGTTCGGGCGTTTTCGTGATCTCATCACTGGGCAGGCCGGTCGTTTTCGGATCATCCATATACGGTTCGAACAGCCAGGCCGTCGTTGAGCCGAGACTGCCGTCCGCATAGCCCTTGAGGCAGCCGACCCGCAGCATTGCATCGCCAAAGGCGGCCCTAACGCCGGTACGTTCCCATCGCTTGTAGTCACCGAGTGTCGAGCAGCCGTAAATACGGGTCTTGAGCTTGCCCTGCCGCATCAACTCCTGATACACGCCGATGTCGGTGCCGGCCGATACGTCAGTCACACTTGTCACGCCGAGTGACGCGGCATGGTCGGTCGCGGCGGCGGCGGCCTCGAGCTTTTCCTCAAAAGAGGGCTCGGGGATCACGCGGTAGATGTACGACATCGCTGCATCCTTGAAAACGCCCGCCGGAACGCCATTGGCGTCGCGAACGATCAGCCCGCCATCGACCTCCTTCGTGTCCTTGGTGACGCCGGCCAACTTCATCGCCAGCGAATTGGCAAGTGCCATGTGTCCGTCGAGCCTGTCGATGAAAACCGGGTTGTCCGGCGTCGCCGCGTCGATCAACGCCGCAGTCGGCAGGTTGTTCGGTTTCCAGTTCTCATGGTCCCATTTTCCGCCGAGTATCCAACGTCCCTTCGGCAGCTTTGCGGCAAAATCCCGAATTCGCTTTACAAATTCTTCCGGCGTTTTCGCGTCCCTCAGATCGACCGACGAAAGCTGTTGTCCCGTTTCCAAAAAATGTACGTGTGCATCGTTAAAGCCCGGAATGATCGTCCGGCCCTGTGCGTTCATGACACGTGTTTTGGGGCCGATCAGCGGCCTTGTATCGGCATCGGATCCGACCGCCACTATCTTTCCGTTGAGCACCGCGACCGACCGCGCCACGGTCCGCTTGGCGTCCATGGTACGGATATTGGCATTGGTAATGACCATATCCGCAACGAAGCTTTGGCCTGATCCGACGATCGCACAGGTGGCGATCATTACAATGATTAATAGTGGTTTCATATTGTGATCAATAAATTGCAAATGAATACTCGAGCGTTTTCGAGACCGTTTCAGGCTTGCCGTTGCGCTGCTGCGGTAGAAATTTGATACGTATCGCGGCAAAGAGCGTCTGACGTAACAGCCCGCCGTCCAAAGTTTCGTACAGTGACAAATTTGAGATCCATCCGTCCTCGGAAAATAGTGCCCTCACTCTTATGTTTCCGGATACCCCTTTTTGACGGGCGGTCGTCGTATATCCGGGAGGTTGTTTATTAACGATCACGAGTTTCTGCAAGCCCGTATCGTCGATAGACCCGGCTGATGGGCTCTTTGGGGTTGATGCCGGCTTATCCTCGAGGATCTCTACCCGAGGCTCGTCCTGCGGCAGCGACGAGATCGGCGTTATCTTGTCAGCTTCCGCCAGCTTCTTTCCCGGCGCGAATTCCACAGATTCCAAAAATCGCCTCATCGTTGGAGTTTCGCCCGTACGGGATGCAGCCGTGAGAATATATATCTGATCCTTCGAATTAAAGTAACGACGGACCATGTAAAACTCGTCCGTTCTCTTTATTATCTGCCGGACCGTATAACCAGCGTTCTTTGTCTTTGTGGTCTCAATGCCGCTTTTGTTGAAAGCGTCTCGTTCATACAACGCGATCAACGCACCTTCATAGGCACCGTACGACTCAATGCTGACCAGCGTGCCGTCAACATACGCGTTAACCATATTCATGGCATCCAAGACAAACGGATCGCCGAAAGAACGGCCGATCATGAATCCTGTCTTGCTGCCGTAATGTTTGTTTTTCTTTGGAACCTCAATAGTGAATTCGCCATTGTCGCTGCGGACACGTAACCAGTCGGCCGAGTTTGTTCGATCCGCTTGAGCCACAACGGCAACCGTCGCAACAATCAGGAGTGTCGTCAGTAGAAATATTCGTAAAACCATCGGGTTAATATGCCTAATGGCAATCGCGATCAGAAAAAGTATAAACTCGTAGAGGACGAAGGGATTATACCAATGAAAGAAAAGTATATCCACATTTTGAGCATCACGGGGGTCGTGTGCGGATTTGTGTTCATCACTTTTCTCTATTGGGCTGAACCGCGTTCATTGGCCGAGGTCACAAGCAAGGGTCAGGTCGCGATCGGCACCTACAGTATCGACAAGGCCGAGTTCGATCGCGGCGTTACGGCATTTCGTGCCGAAGATTTTGTCGGGGCCCGAGCGGCATTCGACCGGGCCGATCCCGAAAAGCGCGACGCGGCGACCCAGTTTTATGTCGCCTACAGTTTTTACCGCCAGGGTTGGGGCCGTGTTTCGAGCGACGACAAACTGTTCGCTCAGGGCGTCGCGGCTGTCGATCGCGTGATCGCCATTGACCCGAATTACCGCTCGGCCGACGCGGCCCTCGTAATGAGAACACCAACCGAGATCAAAACTGAACTTGACGAAGGCCTCAAGCTGACACCGTCCGACCTTAACCCGCTGAAGCTGATCAAAGAGAGGAAATAGTGCAGGACGAAAGTGCGATCGACATCACCGGGGACGGCCTCGAGCCAACCGAGACCGAGACCAGGCTCGCCGCTCGCCGGCGGCCTCGGCCATCGGTTCAGCAGACGGCATTGAGGACGTACCTCATTTTGCCGGCGGTATTTCTGGCTGTGACGCTGCTCGGCGGGCTTCGGTTCGGGGCGGCCGACAATGCGTTCATCTTTCTTAAGCCGGCTCTGATCTGCCTGGTTTTTGCGTCGGCGATGCTCGTGCTGTTCATTCGCGGGGGACTCGTTGACATCGCAGGCTGGTTTTCTGATGAGTTCACGACGGTTCAAAACGTCGCTAACGCCGGTGTCCTGTTGACACTATTCGCGGCGACAACGCAGGTCTTTAACTCGTTGATCCCGGAACGGGGATTGCCGTTCTGGGTCATCGGATTCTGCTTTTTGTGGACGATTTGGAACAACCTTTTCCTTGATCTCGACACCAAAAAGCTTTTGCGCAGCATCGGCGGTTTGTTTGCCCTTGCCTTTTTTGCAAAGTACCTGGTGCTCGCCAATCTCACCGCGACCGGTGATGCCGGTTGGCTGCAGCGAATATTTGAAGATCCGGCCAAGGAAACATTCACGTGGCTGCTCGATCTGCCCCGATACTCGCCGGCGACCGGATATTTGCAGTTTTTAGCGATCGCATTATTTTTACTTGGCCTATATTTGACGCCTCGCCGTTCCAAAAAATGAAGATATTTATTGCTCTGTCGTTCGCCGTGCTCTTTAGTTTGACCGCGGCAGCTCAATCTCCGTCCAAGGTCCTCAAGCAGGCCGAAAAGGCTCTCGGCGGCCAGAAGGCTCTGCTTGCCGTTCGAACCGTAAAGGCCGCCGGCACGATCCGTCGCGTATCCGACGGCGTCAGCGGAAAATACTCATTTCGATCGTCACAGCCTAATCTGCTCAATATCGCCTACGACCTCGATGGTTTTGAGGTCGAGTATGGTTCTAACGGCCGATCAGGGTGGATGCGAAACTCACGCGACGGCCTGCAGACATTGACCGGCGATGCGAGTGTCGAATTTCAGGCGATGGCCGCGTTTCGCAATGGCCTCTGGCTCAACGCGAAAAAAGACAAGTCAAAGCTCGTAAGCGGCGGTCAGGCCAACGTCAACGGCAAGCCCGCCAATGTCGTCACAATGATCACTGCCAAGGGCATCTCGATCAAAGTATATTTCGACGCCGTGACGGGACTGCCCGTTCGCGACGAGATGTCTGACGGCGGCCAGACGCGCGTGACCGACTTCGGGGACTATCGAAACGTGAGCGGCACGATGCAGCCCTTTGCCGTAAGGTTCACCTCGGGCGGCGAAACGTACGAGGCGGCCATCAACGAGGTCGAGATCGATCGTCCCGCCGATCGGTCGAAATTTGACTTTCCGGTAATGTCCGGTGAACCGCTACCCGATATCAAGGCACTTCTCGCGGACCTTCGGGCAAATGAGGATCGCGTCGAAGAACTTCTGGACAGTTATTCCTACACGCAAAAAAGCATCAAACGCGAACTTGGCAAGGACGGCATCCTCCGCGAGACCGGCTCCGAGACCTATCAGCTTTCGTTCTACAAGGGCAATCGCATTCGCCGCCTGATCGAAAAGAACGGCAGGCCCCTCAATGCCAAAGAACAGGCCGACGAAGACAAAGAGGCCGGTAAACGTGTCGAGGAGATCGAACGCGAGATCGCAAAAAGCGATGCCCGAATGGGCAAGCAGGGCTCAAACGGAGCTCCGTCGGAGGAAAGCCGAAGGATATCGACCGCCGAGGTGCTGCGGGCCTCGCGACTGATCAATCCGCGTCGCGAGCGGTTTCGCGGCCGTGATGTGATCGTGTTCGATTTTGAGCCCGACCCTGCGTTCGATTTCAAAAATGCAAAAAGCATGCTCAAATTCTTCGGCAAAACGGCTGGCGTGATGTGGATCGACGAAAAGGACAAACAGGTCGCACGGCTCGAGGCGGTTTTAGCGGACAGTTTTAAGGTCGGTGGCGGAGTGCTGGCAAAACTTCGAAAAGGCGCGTCGTTCACGCTCGAGCAGGAACGTGTCAATAACGAGATATGGCTGCCGAGTCAGGCCGATATCAACCTCTCGGTGCGTGTGTTGCTCGTAAAGGGTATCGAGGTCAACCAACTGATCAGATCATATGACTACCGTCGATTCCAGACCGAGGTCAAGGATGCGACGGTAAACGAAACGCCCAAACAATAGCTACTTTTTGATCAGGTCGATCACCACCGGTTTGCCGCCACGCAATACTCTGATCGAACGCCCCGTGAAACTACCGTTGAACGCGGTCTTTTCCGATAGTTTTTGATCATTGATCGTGTCGATGACGTCGCCCGGCTTGATGCCGGCGTCGCCGGCCGCACTGTGATCCACCACTGATTCGACCGTCCACTTGGAACCGGAATAGTTGGCTCTAACGCCGATCACCGTGAGCACTTCGGTCACAGCAATCTTTGCGTTCGGGTCGAAGTCACCAGGGCGTCCGGGCTGCGGGGCGTTCGGGTCAATGCCCCGTGGCAAGAGCCGTTTACCTGGACGCACGGCCTCGACGAAAGATCCGCCGCCGTTAGGATCCGTATCCGCACCGGGTTTCGGAGCCGTTTGCCTGCGCCCCGTCGCGGTTTCCCGGCTCGCGGCAACGGTCGGATTCTCATCCTCAGTTGTTGGCGGGCTTATTGTATTTGCGGCCGTCGCCGTTTTGACGGCAGGCGGCTGGGCGGCCGGCGATGGCTGAGCGGATTCGCTTCGAACGATCTCGTTCGTGGTGCCGACCGTCGTCCTCGAATACCTGTCGATCGCAAAATATCCGCCGACCGCGGCCACCAATGCCAACGGGACAGCAAATCGAACCCATTGCGGCAGCCAAGTGGGGTTCGATGACGAGGGCCTGCCCTGAGCGATGCGCGCCCGGACACGTGCGTCGAAATCACCCGGCGCTTCGACCCGCTTCAGCGAACCGAGCATCTCGGCCACCCGCCGTTCGTCGTCGGTTACGGCACCTTGATCCTTATTTTCGTATTCGTTGCTCATTTGGCCTAAAAATAATGTTCCAATTTCTCTCTTAGCAATCCGCGGCCGCGGCTGATCCGCGATTTCGTCGTGCCGAGCCCGAGCCCCATTATCTCGGCGACCTCGTCATATGATCTGCCCTCGATGTCCCTCAGGATGATCGGCACTCGGTACTTTTCCGGCAATGCCGCGATCGCCTTCGCGATGGTCCGGTCACGTTCGTCATCAGCCAACTGATCATCCTGCAATGCGGCCGGGTCTGTCGGCTGAAATTCAACCTCGCTGTCCTCGTCGGACTGAAAAAGCCCGGTCAGTGATAACAGCCGGCGACGCTTTCGGCGGCGAAGTTCGCTTATCGCAAGATTGGTCGCGATCCGGTAAACGTATGTCGAAAATGCGTATTGCGTGTGATAGCGGTCGATCGCAAAGTAAACGCGTACAAACGTCTCCTGCGCCAGATCGACCGCCTCCTCGTAATCATTCAAAAATCGATAGAGGTAATTTGTCAGGGGATTGCGGTATCGGGCAACGATCTCGGCAAACGCATTTTCGTCGCCGTTCTTGGTCGCCTCGATCAGCTGATGGTCCGACGATCTCTCTTCAGGCACGGTTCTTTGGTTCTCCTCCGCGTCCGTTGAGACGATATTGCCGTGAGCCATACATTCATACGTTTTACAATACAATCCCGATCAAAACAAAACTGATCCTCGATCTATAACACGCCGTGCCGGGAAATAAGTTCCTCGATATTTGCCGTTGAGGTCATTTCGCGGCCCTGACGGTAAGGACCAGGAACAGTGTCGTATTTTGTTTCGGGAGCGATAACGACCCGATCAGGATAGGTTGATCCTCAGGCATACCGAGCCTGCCGACGCTGAGCCCGATCGACTCGAAATTAAACATCGGAGCGGCCTTGCCGCCGTCATCGCGAAGACTCGGCATTTTGACCGGAACTCGAGCCCCGAAACGGAATGACTGTGCATAAATTCCGCTGCCTCCGGTTCGGACGCCGTTGACCGACCACTCGAGAAACGTCGGCGGTTCGCCGTCGGCGGCAGGCGACAAACTCTCAGTGATGCTTTTGTACTCAAAGCCTCCGTTTGTTGAGGTACGTCCCAAAAATGTGCTCGCGAGGCGAAGATTGGCGATCCCGAGTTCGGCCTTCAGTTGCCGGGCGACCGATGCCAGGTTCGACGGCAGTTCCGCCCGCGAACCTGGTTCGGAGCCGGCGGTCAAAACCTGAAGTGTGAGATCCAGGTCACGGTCCGTCTGCGGCTTGGTCTCGGTTTGGGCTAACGCGGCGACCGCCATTATCGCGATGATAAGTAACGGCGCCGTCAGACGCGAAAAAGAAATGGACTGGTTCATGTGTGTTCTCCTTTGCAAATCACGTTTGCAAGGCATTGCACAAACCAGTCCGCCGAAAGTTGCAAAAAGGGTTGTCTAGCGGTTTTCTTTGAACAGATCTTCGTCGACCTTCTGCCCGAACGTGATCGTTCCGATCTCGGACTCCTCGATCAGCTTTTCGTTGGCGGTCAACGTCGTTCGATATGGCACCAGCGTGCCCTGGGCATAGTTGTAATTATAGAATCTGCGCCGATAGCTGATGCCGTTCTCTTCGTACGTGAGCATCATCACGCGAAAGGTCTTGACGCTGACATAATATCGGGTCTTACGATCTTGTTTGTCAGTGACGTCGATGAAGTAGTACTCCACGCCGAATATCTTTTCTTTGCCGGCGAGCTCGACCTTTGACTCGTTCTCTTTGTAACGCAGCATTCCCTCGAGTCCGCGATACATGGTGTTCTCGAACGATCGGGCCAGGTCCGCTCTCGGCGGAAAGACCGAATTGTTGAAGATACCGAATATCTTGCCTTCGTTATAGACCAGTGAAAACCTCGATCCGGGCGTATCTGTATCGATCCTGACCTTTTCCTTTCCGAGCGAATCGCCGCGTATTATCCACCGCTGATAGGTACCGCTTTCTGTCTTTCCCTCGGCGGTCGTCGTGGTCATCCTGCCGCGTTCGAATGTGGTCTTGCGGATCTGGTTCAATGTTGGCCGGCCCGCCGGAAACCCATAAAACACGATGGCCGATTCGACTACCTGATCGGCAGTAACAGGTTTGGTCGGGTCTCTGAGTACGGCCGCGGGCGTCGGGGTCGGGGTCGATTTTGCCTCGTCCTTTTTCTCAGGCGTCGTCTGGCCAAATGCAAGCGATGCCGCCATCAAAACGGTCAAAGTGATTAAGAAAATTGATCTTACGCGCAACAACACCAATTGGATCTCCTGTTTTTGGGTCAAAAATCGCAAGAACGGATTGTAACATAAGACGAGCTGATCGGCATCGGCCGAGGCTCCAAACACGTCCAATGGATGAGTTTAATCGTCTAAAGGATGCACTTAAGCATTTTGCCGGCCGTCGTTGATCGAGGTTAAAATGATCCACTATGCTGCATGTCGCCCTTGTCGAACCGGAGATACCGCCAAATACCGGAAATATTGCCCGGCTCTGTGCTGCGACCGACACATCGCTGCATATCGTCGGCGTCACCGGTTTTAGAATGGACGACCGGACACTGAAACGTTCGGGGCTCGACTATTGGGAATTTGTCGAACTCCATCGGCATATCGATCTTGGTGAGTTGTACACCGCACTTCCCGATTCACGTTTTGTATATCTGACCACAAGATCCGACCGCCCTTACACAGAGTGGCGGTTTCAGGACGGCGATTGTCTGGTTTTCGGCCCTGAGACCCGCGGCCTGCCCGAAAAGGTGCTTGCCGCAAATGCGGAACGTTGCCTCACGATCCCGATGCCGAACCCCAAGGTCCGTAGCCTGAATCTGTCAACGAGCGTCGGGATCGTTTTGTACGAAGCGATCCGACAGTTGCGATGAGCGGGCCCGCCGAATACGAAGTGAATCAAAAACTGAAATTGCCTTTCGCCCGCCAATCGGTCATTATACTCGTTTGCCTTCGGGCACGGGATTACAACTATGATCAGTACAGAGAAAATTCGCAACATCGCAATTATCGCCCACGTTGACCATGGCAAGACCACGCTCGTTGACGCGATGCTTGCTCAATCAGGCACTCACCGCGACAACGAAACCGTCGTTGACCGTGTAATGGACTCGATGGACCTCGAACGTGAACGCGGCATCACGATCATGGCCAAAAACACCTCGGTCCGCTACGGCGACTACAAAATTAACATTCTCGACACACCCGGCCACGCCGACTTCGGAGGCGAGGTCGAACGCGTGCTCAAGATGGTTGACGGCATCGTTTTGCTGGTCGACGCCGCCGAAGGATGCCTGCCGCAAACGCGATTCGTTCTGCGCAAGGCTCTCGAGCTCAAACTGCCGGCCATCGCACTCGTCAACAAGATCGACCGTCAGGACGCTCGCCCTGAGGAGGTCGTCAACGAGATATACGACCTTTTTATCGATCTCGGCGCCAATGACCAGCAGATCGAATTTCCGATCCTTTTCTCTGTATCGCGTGACGGTATCGCAAAGAAAGACCTCGCCGACGAATCAAAGAATTTGATCCCGCTCTTTGACCAGATCATCGAAACGATACCGGCACCGCACGCGATCCGCGACGATTCACTTCAGTTGCTCGTCGCTAACATCGACTACAATCCGTTCGTTGGCCGCCTGGCGATCGGCCGCATCTTTTCGGGCGAGATCGCCAAGAACCAGGAGGTTGCCGTTGCCCGCCGCGACGGTTCGATCCAGAAGACGCGTGTCAAGGAACTCTTCGTCTTCGAGGGCCTCGAACGAACGACGCAGGAAAGGGCCGGCACCGGTGAGATCGTCGCGCTTGCCGGATTTGACGATATCGAGATCGGCGAAACGATCACTACCGTGGACAATCCCAAACCGCTGCCGGTCATCGCCGTCGATGAACCGACGATCTCGATGATCTTCGGCGTCAACACGTCCCCGTTCTCAGGTATTGATGGAAAGTTCGTGACCTCGCGGCAGATCAAGGATCGCCTCGATCGCGAATTGCTCGGCAACGTCGCTCTCCGCGTCACGCAGACCGAGGCCGCCGAACAGTTCAAGGTGTCTGGCCGCGGCGAATTACAGCTTGCGATCCTTATCGAAATGATGCGCCGCGAGGGATATGAACTTCAGGTTTCCAAGCCCGAGGTCATCACCAAGCGCGACGAGAATACCGGCGAACTGCTTGAGCCGATCGAACTCGTGGTGGTCGATGTGCCGGATGAGTTCATCGGTGTCGTGACCGAGGCCATGGGCCGCCGAAAAGGCCAGATGACCAAGATGATCAATAACGGTTCCGGCCGCGTCAGGCTCGAATTTGAGGTCCCGTCACGCGGTCTCATCGGTTTTCGCGGCGAGTTTTTGACCGAAACTAAGGGTACCGGCTTGCTCAATACGCTGTTCCTCCGCTTCGACAAATGGCAGGGCGATATGAAATCACGCCAGACCGGCTCGCTCGTTTCGGACCGAATGGGCGAGACCAATACCTATGCCCTGTACAATCTGCAGGAACGTGGAGTGCTTTTCGTAAAACCGCAGGTCAAGGTTTACGAGGGTATGATCGTCGGCGAAAACGCCCGTGCGGTCGACTTGGACGTCAATCCGATCAAGGAAAAGAAACTCTCGAATATGCGCACGACCAGTGCGGACGAAGCGATGCGGCTCGTGCCCGTTCGTGAAATGTCGCTCGAGAGAGCTCTCGAATTCATCGCCGATGACGAGCTTATCGAGGTCACCCCGAAGGCGATCCGCCTTCGTAAGCGTGTTCTCAAGGCAAACGAACGTCCAAAGAAATAGGATTTACATCGGAGATGTTTTCCGGCGGCGGTGGGCCAATTTGGCCCCTGCCGCCTTTCTATTGCTCGTCGTCGGATGTCGGATCTTCGGCCTCGGCATCCGGATCATAGGTCTCGTACCCGCACGCGTCGTCATAGTAATAACCGCGTGCCTTTTGGTCGGCCTCCCACGTCTGTTCCGACGCGTCCGGTTGGCTCTCGTCAATTTCGTCCGCCGTTTTCGGCAATTGCGTCATACCTAACTTATAATCGTTTCAACCGGCGCAGACAAGAGGTACCTATGAGAACCAAAAAGACGCTTAACACACTCGCCACGATCACGCTGTCGGTGATCTCGACCTATTTTCTGATGGGTGTTTCCGCCAAGACCCAGACCGCTCGACCGCAACCGGCCGCGGATCTGCAATATCAGATCGGCGGAACGCTATATATGCAAAAGGCGGCCGAGTACCGCTCGCTTGCCTACCAGGCGTTCAACCTCGCCCGGCTGCGTCTCGACGCTGATCTTGACAAGAAAAATATCAAAAAGCTGCCAAAGGCCGAGCGCCGGATGCCGCGGGCCATCGTCGTGGACATAGACGAGACGATCCTCGACAATTCGCCGGCACAGGCATACAGTATTGCCAACAATGCACCGTTCAACCTCAAGGATTGGTATGCCTGGGGCGAGATGCGAAAGGCCAAGGCCATCCCCGGCGCGGTCGATTTCCTGAATTACGCGGTTTCGAAGGGGGCAAAGGTATTTTACGTCTCAAATCGGGACGAGGTGCAAAAACAGGCGACAATCGACAATTTGAAAAAGGTCGGGCTGACAGATGTCGCGGCCGACAACGTCATTTTGCGTGCCGGCGAATCGAGCAAAGAGGCACGACGGACCGCCATCGCCAAGACGTTTCGCATTCTGATGCTGATGGGCGATAACCTTGACGACTTTTCCAACGTATTTGAAAAGCGCTCTATCGCCGACCGTTTCGCCGAGGCCGACAAGGCCCGTGAGAATTTTGGCAGGAATTTTATCGTTCTGCCAAACGCGATGTACGGCACGTGGGAAAATGCGATCTACGACTACGGCCGCCTGACCGAGACTCAAAAGGCCGAAAAACGTATGAGTGCTCTTGAATTGCCCTGATCCGATTTTTGCAGCTATTTGCAGGCTATCTAAACTATGAGAACCAGATCATCGTTCACTTTAACAGCGGTCGTTTTCGCGTTCGCCCTTTTGCTTGCTGCGGGCACGGCGGCCCAGACGCTGACCGTTCAGCAAATTATGGCCGAACCTTCGATCGCCGGAATGCGGATCGAGGGCGAAAAGCTCTCGCCCGACGGCACGATGGTCGTTTATCTATGGAATGCGGACGGCAAATTGCCGCGTGACCTGTATTTGTCTTCGACGAGCCGTAACGATGCCAAGGTGATCTTGCGGGTCAGCGATTTGCCGAAGCCCGCAGCGACGCCGTCGCCGACGCCGGCAGCCAAGTTGGACTACGGCCTGATCGTCAAGGACGATTTCGTTAAGGCTCGCGAAAATCAGCTCGGCGGCTTTGAATGGTCACCTGACTCCAAACGGCTTCTGTTCTCGCAGGGCGGCGATCTGTACGTCCTGACATTGGGCGAAGCCGCACCGAAACGCTACACCAAGACCCAATCGCCCGAGGTCGGTGCACGCTTTGTCGACAATAACCGCATTCTCTATCAACAAAACGGGAACCTGTTCATTCTCAACATTTCCGACGCCACGACGGTTCAATTGACCAAGGAGGCGAACATCGCCCAGTTTATCGCCGTCGGCGGAGCAGCGGTCTCAAAGGACGGCTCGATGATCGCCTATACGGTTTCGGACACGTCCAAGAACCGGGCCCTCGTCTTACCAAACTATCTTGATGAATTTACCGCTGCACCGACCGTTCGACGCGGCTGGGCCGAGCAAAAGCTCTTTGTCACGCCGGCCGACGGCAGCCGCGACACGCCCTTTGAGATCAAACTGCCCAAGCAGGAAGGTGTCGGCAATTTTCGGCGGACGATCTGGGCCGCCGATAACCGCAGCCTCATCGTCGATCGCGTCGATAAGGACACCAAGCGGCGGCAGCTTTTCTACGTCTTTCATGCCGGAAGCAAGGACGAACAGATCATCACCATCGCGGACGAGACCGACGAAAAGTGGCAGGCACCTTTGTCGGCGATCGTTGAACCCAACCCGAAAGACGCCAAACAGCTTTTCTATTGCTCCGAAAAGGACGGCTACAACCACATTTACATCGCCAAACTCGACGACGAAACGCCCGCAGCGGCTGCTGCCGACCCCGCGGCGAGGGTGCAGGAAGGCGGCCGTAGATTGAAGCCGGAGCCCGTCGTCACGCAGATCACCAAGGGCAAATGGCAGGTCGAGTGGGCAAAGTGGACCGCCGGCGGCGACATTGCCTATTCGTCGACCGAAGAGTCGCCCGACGAACGGCAGTTTTACATCTACGAGACCGCGAAACGCGAAAGCTGGCGACTCGCGTCAGCCGAAAAAGGGATGAAGACCGGGCCGCAGATGGACGAGAATAATGCCATCCCGACACTGATCTACGGTTTTTCGCAATGGGACACACCGGACGACCTTTACTCGCAGCGGGTATGCTCGGACTGCAAACAGGGCGAAGCGATCACGCGTTTGACCAATACGGTCCCGGCCGCATTTACCGCCCGCAAATGGAACGTCGCTCATTTTGTCGATATTCCCTCGCGTGACGGCAAAAAGATACCGTCGAAATACTATCTGCCGGCCGGTTTTGACCCCAAAAAGAAATATCCGATGGCCGTTTTCGTCCACGGTGCGGGCTATCTGCAAAATACGATCAACGGCTGGAATAATTACTTTCGCGAGTTTATGTTCAACCAGCTGCTGACGCAAAAGGGCTATGTCGTCCTCGACATCGACTATCGCGGCTCGGCCGGATACGGACGCGATTGGCGGACCGACGTTTTCGATTTCCTCGGCGGTAAGGACATGGACGACCACATTGACGCGATCGACTATATGGTCGCCAATTATGCGGTCGATAAGGCGAAGGTCGGTGTTTACGGCGGCAGCTATGGCGGATTTATGGCCGGCATGCTGATCACTCGTGCTCCGGACAAGGTCGCCGCCGCCGCCGCTCTGCGGCCGGTTTTCGACTGGAAGAATTACTATGCCGCTTCGCCCGGCTACACGGCCCAGAGGCTCGGTTTCCCGGATAAGAATCCCGAAGCGTACAAACGCAGTTCGCCGATCACATATGCCGATAAGCTCGAGCGGCCGCTGCTTATCCTGCACGGTATGTCCGACGACAACGTGCACGTTCAGGATTCGATCCAAATGATCGAAAAGCTTATCCGGCTCGGCAAGACACGATACTTCGAGACGATGCTTTATCCGTCCGAAAATCACGGCTTCGTCCGCCCCGAAAGCTGGACCGACGAATACGAGCGCATTTTGGCTTTCTTTGAAAAGCATTTGAAGTAGGGCGGACACGCCTCAAAGAACATCGGGAAAGATGATTTAGGACGGCAAATTTCTTGCCTGTTCTCTGTGTTCTCTGTGTGCTCTGTGGCAAAATACTCCTTATGCGGATTCTTGTCACCGGCGGTGCCGGGTTTATTGGTTCACACCTTTGCGAACGCCTTTTGAACGAAGGAAACGAGGTCATCTGCCTCGATAATTTCTTCACGGGCCGCAAGGCTAACATCTCGCACCTTTTTGATCACGGCGGATTTGAGATGATCCGCCACGACGTGACCCAGCCGATCCTGCTCGAGGTCGATCAGATATACAATCTCGCGTGTCCTGCGTCGCCGGTCCACTATCAGTACAACCCGGTCAAAACCGTCAAGACCAACGTCCTGGGCATGATCAACATGCTCGGGATGGCAAAGCGCGTCCGTGCCCGCATACTTCAGGCCTCGACCAGCGAAGTGTACGGCGATCCGGTCGAACATCCTCAGACCGAGAGCTATAACGGCAATGTCAACCCGATCGGGCTGCGTTCATGCTACGACGAGGGCAAACGCGTGGCGGAGACATTGATGATGGATTATCACCGCCAGAGCGGCGTCGATACGCGGATCGTCCGGATCTTCAACACCTATGGCGAGCGTATGCTCGAAAACGACGGCCGCGTCGTGTCGAACTTTATCGTCCAGGCGCTTCGCGGCAAACCGCTGACCATTTACGGCGACGGTTCGCAGACGCGTTCATTTTGTTACGTCAGCGACCTTGTCGAAGGCTTTATCCGCCTGATGAACGCCGAGGGCGACGACGTGCATATGCCCGTCAATATCGGCAACCCCGGCGAATTTACGATGAACGAACTCGCGGCCGAGGTCGGCACCGCCACCGGCCGCCCGGTCGATATCGAATATCTGCCGCTGCCCCAGGATGACCCGAAACAGCGCAAGCCGAATATCGACCGTGCCAAGGCCCTGCTCGGTTGGGAGCCGACCGTTCCGCTTCGCGACGGGCTGCTTAAGACGGTACAATATTTCGAGCGAACTCTCACATTTTAGGATTATGAAGATACTTATTACCGGCGGCGCCGGATTCATCGGCAGCCATCTCTCGGACAAACTGTTCGCCGAGGGCCACGAGGTCACCGTCATCGACGACCTCTCGACCGGGCGATACTCGAATATTGCCCATCTCGAGGATCGTCCCGGATTTCGGCTGATAATTGAATCCGTCCTTAATGCCGGCCTGATGGAGCGGCTCATTCGCGAAACGGACCGCGTTTACCACATGGCGAGCGCCGTCGGAGTGCGGCTGATCATGGAGCAGCCCGTCAAGACGATCGAGACCATATTTCACGGCACTGACGCGGTGCTCAAATATTGCTCGCGATATCGCAAACGGGTGCTGATACCGAGCACGTCCGAGGTTTACGGCAAGGGCATCACGGTCCCGTTCAGCGAGGACGACGACCTGTTGACCGGCGGCACGGACAAGCACCGCTGGGCATACGCCTGTGCCAAGACGCTTGACGAATTTTTGGCACTTGCCCATTGGAAGGAAACTCAGCTGCCGGTCGTCGTATGCCGCCTGTTCAACACCGTCGGCCCGCGTCAGACCGGCCAGTACGGCATGGTCGTTCCGCGTTTTGTCCATGCCGCGCTTCGCAACGAGACGATCGAGGTCCACGGCGACGGCAGCCAATCACGCTGTTTCGGCCACGTCGCGGACGTCATCGAGGGGCTGACCAGGATGATCGAAACGCCGGCGTGCTTTGGTACCGTCGTCAACCTCGGCAATAGCGAAGAGGTCACGATCCTCGGCCTCGCTCAACGCGCTATCGAACTCACGGGTAGTTCCAGTGAGATCAAATTCATCTCTTACGACGAAGCATACGGAGCCGGGTTTGAGGATATGCAGCGGCGCGTCCCGAACCTCGAAAAGGCCGCACGGCTGATCGGCTATCAGCCAACCCGAACGCTCGATAACATCATCAATGATGTAGCCGCCGAATATCGCAATGATTCGGCAAATGCTGTAGCCAATGCTTAAACTCGACCGAACACGCACATCTCGGCCCGCCGGCCACCTTGCGGTGCTTGCCGCCATTTTGATCCTTGCCGCTTCCGCCCTCGCTCAGAGCAGCGGCGGCCTTAAGGGCAAGGTGCGAAACACACGCGGCTCCGGCATCGGCGGAGCGACCGTCACGGCCCGCCTCGACGGCAAGGACGTCAAGACGGTGACGGCCAACACGAAGGGCGAATTCACGCTCGACGGGCTGACCGCCGGTATCTACAATCTGGTCTTTGAGGCCAAGGGATACGCGAGCGGCGTTCTCTACAAGGTACGTGTGGTCAGCGGCGTAGTTGGCGACCTCGGCGAAAAGCTTATCCTCTCGCCCGATCAGGGCTCGCTCGTCATCGTCAAGGGCAGCATCTTTTTCAAGGACGGCACCAGCGTCGTCGGCGCCAAGGTCGAGATCGAGCGGGTGAATTCTGACGGTTCGGTCAAAAAACTCGGCAGCGGCATGACCAACATCAGCGGCGAGTTTGCCTTTCGCCAACCCGAAGGCCCAGCCAAACTCCGCATCATCGCTAAGTACGAAGGCACGACCGGCACAAAAGAGATCGACGTATCAGAACCCGCCATCTACCGCCTCGCGATCACCCTCGACCGTGTGAAGGACGAAAAGTAACCCGTTGACCGGAAACTCGCACCCGCAGGGTCTCTATGTTGAAACACGACTGAACCGTTCGGCGAAGAAGTTTACGCCGACGAGGCAAACCGTACGTCTGCCCAAAAATACACGACAACCGGCGATGACGGCCTGCGCAAACGCTTCACTGGCTACGAGAAAGATACTGAGACCGATCTCGACTTCGCCTCCCCTTCCTTCAAGATCGCTACCACTTGCGTCTCACTAAATCTGCTCCTCTTCATCTGTTCTCCTCCATCTCCTATGATGTCAGAAAACTCTACTTTTCAACTGTGCACTTTTAAGGGAAGC